>JAAUUJ010000168.1 GCA_012030715.1 Synechococcaceae cyanobacterium SM2_3_1
GTTCTCGGCTAGATGAAATTCGTGCAGCTCTCATCAGCTTTTAAACAGTTGAGCCTCTATCAATTTATTACTGTAAATTAAATTATATGGAATCTGAAAAATCAAGTTCTATTCTTATCATTACTGGAATGCACCGTTCAGGCACTTCTTTAACAGCATCTATTTTGCAAAGTGCGGGATTGCATATTGGCCGGAAGTTGATGGGTGCTAATAAAACAAATCCTAAAGGACACTTCGAAAATCTCGACTTTCTTAATCTTCATAAAGCCATCCTGCGTTCTCAGGGGATTACTGACAAGGGTTGGACACTGCAAGAACGCATTCTAGTGAATGAGCAGTACATTGACCAAGCACAACAGATCGTTGAGCAAAACAGTATTAGTGGTATTTGGGGGTGGAAAGAACCTCGAACAACACTTTTCCTTGATTTTTGGTCAAATTTTCTTCCTGAGGCAAAGTTTCTATTAATTTATCGCTCTCCATGGGAAGTTATTGATTCTTTATATCGTCGTCGTGAAGATACTCCATTCCCAGAGGAGCCAGAATTGCCAGCAAAGCTTTGGCTTCATTACAATCAAAAGCTAATTGATTTTTGTAATCATTTTTCACACCGTTGCATACTTGTGAATGTTTGTGCGGCTGTCGAACATTCCCATGAGTATATTCAAGCTATTAATCAGAAATTTGGTGTCACTTTGTCTTCTCCTGCTCAAGATATTTATGATCCAGAACTTTTTCATACTCATGATCCAGATGGTTATAGGGCTAGCTTGACTAATCAATATTTTCCTGAAGTAATTGAGATGTATCAAGAACTTGAAGCTAGGGCATGGCAGCCCAGCGAAGTTGTCGATTTGTCATGGCGAGACCGGATTAAAGCAAATCCTTATGCAAACTGGGCATTTCGAGACTGGGTTGACCTGAGAGGAGCAGAGGCTCGTAATCAGCAATTGCAAAATGACATGAAAAAAGCCAACTCTCAGTTAAGTAAAATGCAAAGCGAGGTGATAGAGCTCAAGAGTGAAGCTCATCAAGCCCAAGAGAGTTTCAAAAAGGTAGAATCGCAGCACAAGCAAGCTCAAGCAGAATTGGAAGAAGCTCAAAATAAACAACAGCAGCTGAGCAAAGAGTTAGAGCAGTCTCAAGTTCAAATAAAGCAATTTCAAGCCCAGCTGGAACAATCTCAGCAGCAAGAGCAGAAACTTCAGCAGGAGCTAGAGGAATCCAAAGGACGGATTCAACAAACTGATGAAACTTTAGGAGAATTTCAATTGCAGCTTCAGCAGTCCAAAGCAGAACTAAAGCACAATCAGAATCTGTTGACTCAGGCCCATGAATCGATTGATTCGCAAAAGGCTGAATTGAAACAGCTACAAACTCAACTGAGCAAAATTCAAAATCTGCACGACCAATCCCAAACTGAACTTCAAAAATCTCAGACGGAATGCGCTCGAGTTCAAGCTGATCTTGACCAAGAGAAAATAGACCATGCAAGAAATCGATCTGAGCTACAACAGCTTCAGCTAGAAACCAAGCAACACTATACTCAGTTTCACCAAGTTCAGGAAGAGCTAGAGCAATCCCAAACGACCTTACAGGAAACTCAGGAGGTTTTTAGAAGAATCTCAGGCTCAGCTTCACAAAGCTGAAGCACTCCTCAAAGAATATTGGACTCAATTGAAAAAGCAAGAGCAGCAAAATCAAGTCTTAACAGAAGAGCATTGTACTCAACTAAAACATCAACAGAACTATTATCAGTTTTCTATTGAAGAAAAAGAAAGGGAACACCAGCAGACTCAATCCCAACTCCATCAAACTCAGACTCAATTAGAAGAGACTCAACAATCTCTAAAGTTTACTCAAATGCAGCTAGAGCAATCTCGCTTACAAGCAGAAATTGTTCTCAACCCAGATGAGCAATATCATTTATTAGTATTAGAAGCGTGGCAAGCTTATAGCAATGACAATTTAAAGAAAATGGCTTATTTCCTACAAAACTCTCTCCAGCATAAATCTTTTTCAACAACAGAAGCTGTTTTAGATTGGCTAGAGCGTTTTGAAGAATTTGCAACACAGGATGATACTCCCTTGGATATAAAGCTTCTAACGAGTTCCGGGGAGTGGCGACAACTAGTCCGACGCCTGACAAGTATTGGGTCATTACTAATCAACGTTTAGCACTAATCAACGTTTAGCGAGATCATGGGTCGAGTCCCACTCAAAAATCTATCTCACATCATCTTCCTGGCTTTAGGTAAAAGAATTAAGATTTTTTGAGATGCTGAGGCTCAGGTGCTGAATTTCCCACAAACCCATACTCTTATCAGCATATGGGTCGTTCTCTCTGTGATTTCTATCTCTTAGTAATTTGAGAGGTGCAGGAAAGCTAAAAGGAGGGTTGCACAAATTTAGTGGACGCCACTGACCTGTTTTAATATCTTTATTTTTCTTTTTCTGGAAAAGTAGTGGTCAATAAGTACTTGGACTGACTCTTAATGAGGTTAGAAAATGCGAGCCAAGCATCTTCATAGGAGAAATGGACAATACAGTCCCGGCAGAAAATTAAATCTACTTTAGGAAGCTTATCTGAAGTGATATCGACACATTCAAATCGATATTTTTGAGTTGGCGTATTTCTTGTGATTGGTATTTATAATTTCTTTGACAATATCAAACCCAAAATATTGCTCAATATCCAGAACAATTTGGCTCATCCAATGAAAATCGCCACAGGGAATATCTATTATAGTCTGAATATTTAACTCTTTCAGTAAGATAGGAAGCTCTTTCCTAATGACTTCTGTTGCCAATAAGCTAGATCCTGTGCCTGAGACTGATTCAGCACTTTGCCAGTTGTTATTTTTATAGATGTTGGTGAATACTTCCTGAACAGATCTCTTTTGCTCATGAGAGTTTACCTGAGAGATTTTACTACGAGGATAGAATACCCAATCAGAACGAAAGAGATGGTAGTAGTCATAGTCAAACTCATTCATAAGTTGAACTAATTCAGAAAAATTTTGCTGCCAGACTTCGATCAAAACAATTGGCTTGCTCTCACTGAATATCCTTGCTGCGCCCTTGATCACGCTTACTTCATGACCCTCAACATCCATCTTAATTAAAGAAACTTTCTGGCCTGCCTGGATATCAGAATCTAATGTTCTTACTTCAACCGACTCAGCAGAAATAAAATCTTCACCATCTAGTCTCGCCATTCCTAAGTTACTATCTACAATCTTTAAATCCTTACTCCCGATTCTGAACTTAAAGCTAAGTTCAATTAATTTCACTTTACCCATGTCAAACTTATTGCTATTTCTCTTAATATTTTCTTTGAGTAAAGAAAAATTAAACTTCAGAGGCTCATATAAAAATACATCACCCTCGAATAAATAAGGCAACAAAACGGAGTGAGAACCAATATTTGCTCCTATCTCAACGACTATTCCATTCTTCAAACGAGGAAGAGTTTCCACTAAAAATAAAGCAACAGGTAACTCCCAAGGGACTTTCCTTGCTAACCTGGACTGTAAACAATCATTGTTATCAGTAATTTTAAATTCACCAATACCTTCGACTTGAGCAAAACTTCCAGCGGGGCAGGGATAGGAAGCATACATTTTCCAATCATTTGCCCAATCAGGAATAGACTGTTCAAGTTTTTTTCTGACTGACTCCCGTTTCATATTCAATTGACTCTCAATCTCAGTCAATAGACCCATGCCTTCTAAAGCTTGAACGATAGAATCCACTTTGCCGCAACACTTCTCAATTTCTATTTGACAGGTCTGCCAAAAGTTCAATTTGTGAGCTTCTCTTATCGGTATAATTCGAGATTCCAATTCTTCCGCTTGTTTAAACTTCTTCTGAGATTGATAAATTTTTAATAAACTATTTAAGTATGTAAGATTATCAGGTATTAAACGAATAGCCTGTTTCTCCGCCATCTCTGCTTGTCTAAATTTCTTGAGACCACTGAGTTGCCATGCTAACTGATGCCAAACTTGCGAGTCATCAGCAAATAATGAGGAAAGAGTATGCTGGAACTTGAGGGCATCTTTAAGTCGCCGAGATTTTAATAGGAATTTTCGGAATCGTAAGCACGTTCCTTTAGGGTCAGCAGATAATGTTTTTCTAGAAATTCACGTAGTGTGTATATTTCCCAAATCCCAGTATAAGTGCTTGATCGCTCACTTTCCACCCATTCAACAAGAGGCGCTGGAAATCTCACAAGAGATTTATTAACTTCAATCAGTTCCAAGTTTTTTTCCTTCTTGTAAGTTAAGCCATAGTACCCAACAGCATTACTGATACAGAGTTTGATAAAACTTAGATGCGCTTTCAAGCGGAAGACACCATCCTCTAGTCTAACTAAAACACATTTCTTGAGAGTAGCACTTTGCGATTTAAGAATATAGTTAAAAACATCTGACTTTTCAGAGAAGTCTTGAGCGCTCTTTACAGAGAGGGATAAGATATCTTTACTCAAAAGCATCTGATTACAGCGTGAATCTGCCTGGTTTGAATGAATATTGAGAGTGAAGTCAATTGATGAACCTCTGATGAATGTTTGAAATTTACTCTCTAGTAAGGTTCTTCTCTGATCACTATCTTCTACTAAAGACATATTCTCTATACTTCGCATGGAGCTAATAATGTCTTGAACTTTCCATACTCCTATACGCTTATCACTGTAATGATCTTGCTCATTAGGTTCTCTATCCTTAAGACTGATGATGGGAGCAGGAAAGTTAAATGGAGGAAGAGTAAAATTTGTTGGATAAAAGCCCCGACGATCAACATATGTGTCTTCCCGAAGGAAATATGAAAAAGCAATAAACTTAACTGATGCGTTATGGACTTTATAAAGCAATTTAACTATACTCGCTTTGTCAAAAGAAATCAGCAAGTTTCTCGCAATCAGAAAATCTGTCTTCAGAACAGGGACTTCAGCTAACTCTTGCTGATTCATTACCACTACTTTGGGATGAAAAAATTTCTTCTTTTTTCTTCCTACATTAATTATGAAGGCGTATTCTAATTCATCTAGAGTATTTAATGATAAGATAGACCAATCATTATGTATTTCCTCTATGCTATGAATTCTATATTCTTTCACAAAATCAAAAATCGCAGCCCTGACCAGGTCAATATTTTTCCGTACATTATTTAAGCTTGGTAATTTTGGCACAGTCAAATCAGTCTCTAACTGACTAACATTTCTTTCAATAACGAACTTTTTACAAAACTCTACATGCCGCTCAAATTTATTTCTGGCTTATGTTTTCTATGTAGATTCAAACAATTTTTTATGTCTATATCGAGAAAGGGGTAAAGAAGCTGAAAATCACGCTCACTGATTAGATTAATAAAAGCTTGACTATATGGTTCAATTACCCATCCAGGCTTTGTCTTGCCTTCCTCAATCCGCCCTAAAGGATGTCTATTCATGCTGATATGAATTCCATGACCAGGTCGATAGGTGGCACTGCCCGGAACCATAACTCCTTTGCGAGACATAATTGTATAGAGCAGAAACTCATCATTCGCCTCACTCAGGGATATGTCTGAAACATCTGATAAAGGATACTGAAGCTGGAATGGAGCAAAGTGTAAACCAGTCAATCTGGGAAATTCAGACTGGAGAGTTCCTGGTCTAATAATATTACTGAAAGGTAGATTATTGACTGCCATATTGTGAACATGTTTCTCGCATATATCACCTTCCATGATCAATATGTCAATATCTCCAATGTAGACATACTGGCAATCATTAAACTTTTGTGGAACCTCTAAGAATCTTACAGAGTTAGGAAGAATATTTGAGAAGTTGGCATCCCTTAAGTGGATTCGCTCAGGAAAAAAATGGTTCAGTACTTCATAGCAACTCTGAATTATTTGAAATATAATTGATTACTATCTTCCAAGCAAATCTCAACACAAGCATCAGGATTCTTCTTAAGAGCACAAAAGATATAAAGTGGGATGAACTTTTCATAAGGTTTATTAGCAGATGTAAAAAATAGAACAGACATTTTAGTTTCTTAGTTTCCTTATTTTTGGGCTTTAATAACTTTAGCCTGAAATGACTGATCATCTCTCCGTGAAAGAATATATGACGATTGGCCATCATTTGTGTGTCTATACCTGAAATAGTCAATAATTAGCCCAGAGCCATAGACTAGATCCTCAAAAGTGTAGCGATTAATCCGGACACAGTGTAACGATCCTGACCATTCTCTATGGTAACCGTCTGGGTTTTCCGCTTCATCAGGCACCTTATGTTCTACAAAGATTGTCAAGTAGACCTTGCGTTTTATAGCTAAAACCCTTGCTATTTCTTGGAGATAGACCTGAATGTCTTTTAACCGCATATGGGAAAAGACAGAAGCTAGCATGATAGTGTCAAATCGACGGTCTGGAACTGGAAAGTGAATTCTCTGCGTTATCTGTTTTCCCTCAGGGTTGTATCTCTCATTAAAGACATCCAGTTGCTTAAAAGATACTGGCGGTGAAGTACTAGAAAGATATCTAGATGCCCAATTAATTGAAGCTTCATGTACGTCCAAGCCGAACGTACTCTTTAATTTCCCCATAGACAGATGATATCCCTATCATCAAAACAGCCTTGACCACAACCAATGTCTAGAATCCTGCAACCTTTTGAAAAGCCACAGAGATCTTCTAGAAGACGCACTCTATCCCGAGAAGATTTCACATAAAACTTATCATCTAAATATCGTGGACCTCCCCATCGTAAATTCTTAGGAGGTAAACGTAAGCCTTCGTAGAGAATGTAGTTGTTATCAGTCTTGTGAAAATCATCAAAGTTAATCATGATTTTATCTTTACCTGACATAAAAGACATATATTACTTCTTGCGTGCTTTGGGAAAGAGGTTCAATTTTTTAGGTCAATGCCCTGCCTAGATGTTTTAGAATCTTATTGATTTCACTAAGCACAGCTAGCAAATTTGAAACTGCTCGATTAAAGATTTTAGTTTTTGAATATTGACAATCGTGTCTTGATGGATAACTCCGGAAGATTTGTCAATCTCCTCTCCTACTAAATAGAAATATTCCAAGTTAAACATGTTGCTAAGAATATGGTAGAAGTTTTTGACATACTGAGGTGAAAAGATTTCTACAATCTTAGATCCAGGATTACAAAATATTATATTAGTTAACCCTGCTCCATGGGGCGAAATGACAACCTGTGCTGATGACAGCAATGATGCTTGCTGAAGCACAGACATTGACTCAAGCAGATAACTTCTGAAACCAAACTCAGCTAAGAGTTCGATGACTTCATCTTCATTAAGTAATCTCCGACGAGAGGAGTCTCTGCGGCTAATATATATCCTTGAGGGAATTTTCTGTTCTTGTACTAAAAACTTTCTTCTAAGAAAATTGATAGATTTTGGACTTGGACAGGGCAATGAAACTGATGGAACAATCATTGTTTCTGCCTCAATGTAAGGATTAATCTGGGTTTGTATTACTTTCTGACCTGGAATTCCTAACCTTTCCAAAGTTTCCCTTTGAAAAGATTTTTCAGTAGTGTTTACTGCAAAGTGATCGATAGAATTCAGGTCAAAACCACTGGATTCAATCAGTTCTAGTCGAGCCAGAATTTGCATCATCCAGTGAAAGTAGTTGCCGGTAGTATACTTTGCTGATAAAAAAGCAACTGTCCCATGAACTTGCAGAACAGATCTTGACTTTTGAGACAAAAGGCAAACTCAGAGTTTCCTGTCGAAGCATATTTCAACAACTTACCTTTTGAATTGATAATTGCACTATTAAGCCCATCCCCGCCATATCCACGCCCATAATCCAAAACAACAACGAAATCTCTAGGTAAGTTATAGGATAGGGGAATATCCTGGTGGGATTGCCCATCTAAACTTCGTGGTGGTAACAACTCGATTTTACAATCTGAAGATAATTCTATGTGTGCTACATTTTCCGCAGAATCTCTAGTTGAGAAATGAATAACTTCTGAAGTATTAAAGCCCAACTCATTAAGGATAGACTTAGGAAAAATAGCGTGATAACACTCCTGAGATTCATCTGGCTTTCCAGACATCTTAAGTACATGACCAAATTGTCTGTATATTACAAGATTGCCAGGTGCAACATACAATCCTTTTATACAAAGAGTTCTTGCCTCAATCCAGCGCTCTTGCTGAGTCATTAGATCTATCAAATCTATATATGCTGCTCCCAATTGAGGATTAATTTCCAGAACACGATAATAAGCCTCAATTGCATCAGCCAACTTTCCCTGTTTGGCCAAAGTGGCTCCTAAACTATGATAGTATTGAAAGGTACTTGGTGATATCTCTATTGCACATTTGTGATACGAAACTGCTAGATCAAGATCAGATTTTTCTAAGAAAATATCTCCCAGTTTATGTAAGGCTAGGTGATGCTGCGGTTCGAGAGCAATTACTTTCTGATAAGCCTCAACTGCTTCATCTAGGCGTGCGAGTTTTTGAAGCGACAATCCCAAGTCATAGTGGATTCTCGACTGACTTTGATCCAAATATATTGCTTTTCTATAATACTCAATTGATTCTTCTATTTTCTTAGCTTTATTTAAAGCTAAGCCCATATTATTGTAAGACCAAAGAGACTTCGGATTCAATTTGATTGATTTTTCATATGCTTTAATAGATTCAGAATAATTTTTCAATGAGAGTAGGGCATCACCCAAATGATGAAAGTATTGATAATCATTTGGATTAAGCTTGATCGCTCTTTCATAAGAAGAGATGGCTTGCTTGACTTTGGGTTCAGGAGATCGAGATAAAGCTATGCCCAGTTTATAATAAACTTCTGCTTGGCTGGGGTTAACCTGGATAGAATCTTCATATGCTTGAGCAGCTTCATCCCATTGCTGATGAACTCTGAAAGCATCTCCCAAAGCAAGATGATATTCTGCTTTGCCTGGGTCGATCTGAATGGCAGTTTTGTAGCAATTTATTGATTCCTGACAAGGATTCTGCACGGACTTTATTTGTCCTGCAAGATAATAGTTTCGTGCAGCCTCCTCCATATTTCCTAATTGAAAGTACATTTTAGCAAGATTCAGATACACACCCGCAAAATCTGGCTTCAAA
>JAAUUJ010000169.1 GCA_012030715.1 Synechococcaceae cyanobacterium SM2_3_1
AACTTGTCATAGATTTGTCATAACTATGCTCCCATTTTAGGGTGTTTCAGTCCGATCTAGGCCAATAGGGAAAACCTGAACTCCTGATGGAGAGTCTGATCCAGCTTGAGTTTGTGGGACGGGACCGGCGGGATTCGAACCCGCGACCTAGCGCTTAGGAGGCGCTTGCTCTATCCATCTGAGCCACGGCCCCAGTTCACGCTCCAGACCATTTTAACAGCTACTTGATCAATGAGGTTGACTGCCGTTGCCGCGATCGGGGGAAAAACGGCACTGGGGAACCGTATCGTAGTTGGAAAGAGGGACAGGAACAGATTGAACCTTCCAGATCTCCTCACAGTATTCTCGGATGGCCCGATCAGAGGAAAACTTTCCCATACGGGCGATGTTCAGTAAGGCCATTTGTACCCATTGATCTGTGTGGTTGAAGGATTTGCCGACTCGATCCTGACATTCAATATAAGAGTGGTAGTCTGCGAACAATAAGAAAGGATCCCAGTGAAGCAGGGAATCTACTAAAGGTCTAAAGAGATCCGGATCTCCCTGGGAAAATTCCCCGGAGCTAATCCGGGCTATGACTTCCTGTAGTTCTGGGTTGGCATTATAGTACTTACGAGGTGAATATCCTGAGGCCTTGAGCTCATAAACTTTTGGAGCCGTAAGACCAAACAGGAAGAAATTCTCCGGCCCGACTTCTTCAAGAATCTCCACATTTGCACCATCCAGCGTGCCGATCGTCAGAGCACCATTCAGGGCAAATTTCATGTTTCCAGTTCCAGAGGCTTCTTTACCCGCCGTGGAAATCTGTTCTGATAAATCGGCAGCAGGATAGACATGCTGAGCCAGTTTGACACTGTAGTTTTTCAGGAAAACCACCTTGAGACAGTCCCGCACCTGGGGATCATGATTGATGACCTGGGCAACCCCGTTGATCAGGCGGATGATCAGCTTGGCCATAAAATAGCCTGGGGCCGCTTTCCCTCCAAAGATGAAGGTTCGGGGCGTGATTTCCAGATTGGGATTGGCTTTTAGGCGATTGTAAAGGGTAAGAATATGCAGAACATTCAGGTGCTGACGTTTATATTCATGAATTCGTTTGACCTGAATATCAAAGAGTGAGCTGGGATCAACAGTAAGATCATTGTGCTGTTGAATATAGCGGGTGAGCTTTACCTTATTGGCCTGTTTCACCTGCCACCACTCCTGCCGGAATCCTGAATCGGTCATGTGGGGTTCCAGGTGCTGTAGATGATCCAGATGCTTGATCCAGCCTGAGCCGATGGTGCGATTCAACAATTGGGTTTGACCAGGGTTACTCAAGACCATGAAACGACGGGGAGTGATCCCGTTCGTCTTATTGCTAAATTTCTCGGGAAACATCTCAAAAAAGTCCTGCAGCACATCCTGCTGGAGCAACTCGGTGTGCAGAGCGGCGACTCCATTGATGGCGTGACTGCCAACACAGGCCAGATGAGCCATGCGAATGTAGCGTTCTCCAGACTCGTCGATCAGGGATAGGCGTTGTAGCCGCGCATCATCCCCAGGAAATTTGGCCTGGACTTCTTCCAGAAAGCGATGATTGATCTCAAAGATGATCTCCAGGTGGCGGGGCAGCAGTTGCTGGAACAGTCCGAGAGGCCATCGTTCCAGCGCCTCCGGTAGGAGAGTGTGGTTGGTGTAGGCCAAACTTTTTTGGGTAATCGACCATGCCTGGAGCCAATCCATGCCATGTTCATCCACCAGGAGGCGCATCAGTTCAGCCACAGCGATGGCGGGATGAGTATCGTTGAGTTGGATGGCAAATTTCTGATGAAACTGATTAATACTGAGACCTTGCCCATGCAGGATACGGATCATGTCCTGCAATGAGCAGGAAACAAAGAAAAACTGTTGGGCCAGACGCAGCTTTTTGCCCTGAGAAATATTGTCATTGGGATAGAGAACTTTCGAAAGATTCTCAGACTCCATCTTCCCCTGTACGGCACCGAGGTAATCCCCTGCATTAAAGGCGGTAAAGTCAAACGAATCAGGAGCTTCAGCAGACCATAAGCGCAAAGTGTTGCAGGTGTTGGTCTGGTACCCCAGCACCGGAATGTCGTAGGGAACTCCATTGATCACCTGGTAGGGAACCCAGCGCACATGAAAACGGCCAGTTTCGTCCATGTGGTGTTCAGTATGGCCCCCCAACTTCACCTGAACCGTCCATTCATGCCGGGCGATTTCCCAGGGATTGCCGTAGCGCAGCCAGCGATCGGTTACTTCAACCTGCCATCCACCCTCAATTTGTTGATGAAAAATGCCAAATTCATAGCGAATGCCGTATCCTAGTGCCGGGATCTCCAGCGTGGCCAGGGAATCCAGATAACAGGCTGCTAAACGTCCTAAACCCCCATTCCCCAGTCCGGGTTCCGCCTCCAACTCCAGCAGGTGATCAAGATCCTGTCCCATTTCGGCAACCGCCTGGCGCAGATTGTCATCAATCCCCAAATTGATCAGGTTATTGCCTAACTGCGGGCCCATTAAAAACTCGGCGGAAAGATAGGCCACGGTCCGCGAACCCAATTCCGTATAGGTGTGGGCAGTACTATTCCATCGCTGCAGCAACCGATCCCGCACGGTGTAGGCGAGGGCGTTGTAGTAATCCTGATGAGTGGCAAGGCGCGGAAACTTTCCCTGAATGTAGAACAGATTGTGGAGAAAGGCGCGTTTGAGTGTCTCTACGCTCAGGCCAGTGCGTTCATCTTCCTCCGTCGGATTCTTTGGTTGTAGAACTTCCAGGGAATCAGGTGCAACTTGCATGCTCGGATCCTCAAACTTACTTAAGACAGGTGGATAGTAGTCTATACCCTGAAGGATGCAGGCTGTCGATCGTAAAGCAGATTATCGGGATTGCTAAGATTGTTTTGACTCAATTAAGAATTCCAAAAGTAAAAAAAAGCTCTGCAAGTGGAATTCTGACCCTCAAGACTGCAGTAGCCCCTGCAACTGACTGATGCCTCGCTGCACCCGGCGGGTAATCGTCATAGGGCTGACCCCCAGAAACGCGGCTGCCTGTTTACGGGTTTGATCCTCCAGGAAAATGGCCTTGAGGATCTGGCAAGTCTGTTGTTCTAGCTGGGTCAGGGCACGCTGCAATTGCATCCGTTCTAGTTCCGCCAGTTGCAGATCCAAATCTTTTTGATCGGGTAGCTGTTCTCCCAATGTTGAAAGGCTTTCCCCCTGGGGAGAAGGAACCGTCGCATCTAAACTGAGGGGTGTTTGCTGCAAAGATGTTCTGGCTTCTTCCCACATCTCGGGTTCAATGCCCATGTGAGCTGCGATCTCCAGATGGGTAGGGGTGCGGCCCAGCTGTGTGGTCAGTTGCTCCTGGATCCGGTGTCCCTGTCGTTGCAGGCTTTGCCAGCGGCGGGGAATGCGAATGAGATGACTGTGATCCCGTAGATAGTGCAACATTTCCCCACGGATATAGGGAATGGCAAAGGAGCTGAAGGCGCATCCATGTTGGGGGTTAAAACGTTCAATCGCACGGATCAACCCAAGACTTCCCAGCTGTTGTAGATCTTCATAGGGAACGGGCGTCCGCTGGCTAAAGCGATGGGCAACTCGTCTCACCAGTCCCATATTTAATTCCACAATGCGATTGCGCAACCTCACCGAAGGCGCCTGTTGATAGGCAACCAGCAACGCCAGAGTTTGATTGTGGAACTGCGTTGAAGATGAAAGAGTGATCGCATCAGACATGGGATCAGCAACCGAAAGGAGCAATGACCCTATTGTTCAATAGCCATCAGATCTTCACAAGGGGCTAAACACGGGTTCCTGGACAGTGAAGGCGCTTAATTTCAGACTTCCCCGTATCAGAATCACAGATCAAGAACGACCTGCAGTTGCTGCAGAAGTCCAGGATCCTCTGAGCTGACCGCAGGCTGCGTCTTGATCCAGTCCGCGGGTCTGGCGAACACTGGCGGCAATCTGGAGGGAGTGCAGCTTTTCTAGAAAAGTGTTGACCTGTTGGGGAGACGGACGCTGATAATCCGCTTCCGAAATGGGATTGTACGGGATGAGATTGACATGCGCCAGCAGTCCTCCCACCTTGGCTGTCTTGATCAGAGTCGCCAGTTCAAGTGCATGATAATTGCGGTCATTGACTCCCCCTAGCAGGGTGTATTCAAAGCTGATCCGTCGCCCCGTGATGCTGGCGTAGTCGCGGCAGTCTGCCAGGAGCTGCTCTAATCGATAGTGCTTAGCAGAAGGAATTAATTGCTCTCGCAGTTCCTGGTTGGGGGCATGCAAACTCACCGCCAGAGTCACCTGAAGTCTGTGCTCCGCCAGTTTACGGATCTGATGAGGAACGCCTACGGTTGAGATGGTCATGTGCCGCTGGCTGATCCCGATATCCTGATTCAAATGGTTGACGGACTGCACCACAGGATCTTGATTCAGAAGCGGTTCGCCCATGCCCATGAAGACAATGTGACTCACCCGCCGCTGAAATTCCTCCTGAATGGTGAGCACCTGATCCAAAATTTCATGGGGGGCCAGGTTGCGTTTGTAGCCCATTTTGCCCGTAGCACAAAAGTCGCAGGCCATAGGACAGCCCACCTGCGAGGACACACACACGGTTAATCTCTGGGAGGTGGGAATACCCACGGCCTCGATCACCTGCTGATCCTGAAGCTGCAGCAGCACCTTTAAAGTGCCATCCCGTGCTTGCGTGCGATGCACGATCTCAGATCGCCCCACCGGGTAATCTGCCATTTGACTGCGCCAGCCCTTGGGCAGGACCGTGATCTCTGCTAACGAGCGGGCTCCCTTCTGATAGATCCAGTTGTAGATCTGCTGCCCGCGGTAGGCAGGTTGATGTTGCTCCTGGGCCCATGCCTTCAGCTCAGGTAGCGACTGACCTAACAGGGGAGCAGGGGTGGTCCGCATAACGCTGCCAATGATCTCGATCCCTATCCTATCCTGCCTCTGCAGTAAGGTGAGACAGGAGGTTTCCTCCCTGTTCTGATTCTGCTTCTGACCCATGCAGTTTGCTGATCGCCTCCTTCCCCTGCAGGCCAATGTGTTTCACCAGATGGATGCGGCCAAACATCAGGCTCGCCAGGCGGGTCGTGAGATCATCGATCTATCCATTGGGTCCTCTGATCTTTCTCCTCCAACAGAGGCCCTGCAGGTGATCAAGACCAGTCTTGAGGATGCCCAGACCCATGGCTACACCTTGTTTCAGGGAACACGGGATTTCCGCCAGGCTTGTGCCCAGTGGTACGAACGTAAATTTGGTCTGGGGGTGGATGCGGACACAGAGGTGCTGCCCCTGATCGGATCCCAGGAGGGAACGGCGATTGCCCCACTGGCACTGTTGAATCCAGGAGATGGAGCCTTTTTAACGGATCCTTGTTATCCCTCGCACCTGGGGGGAGTCAGTCTGGCCAATGGTCGTGTCTTTCGCTTACCGCTGCGGGCAGAGCAGGCATTTCTACCGATGTTGGCCCAGATCCCGGAGTCCCAACGACAGCAGGCCAAGATCATGGTTTTGAGTTATCCCCATAATCCCACCAGTGCCACGGCTCCCTTGAGTTTTTGGGAAGAGGCTCTTGCCTTTTGTACCGCCCATGATCTGGTGCTGGTGCATGACTTCCCCTATGTGGACTGGGTGTTTGAGGGGGAGGCGGCGGTCTCGGTGTTGCAGGTGGATCGACAGAAGCAGCGGTCGGTGGAATGTTTCAGCATGTCAAAATCCTTCCACATGGGCGGGTTTCGAGTCGGCTTTGCCATCGGGAATGCCCAGATCCTGCAGGCCATGGGACAGGTGCGTGCAGTCCTGAATTTTAATCAAAACCTGGCCATCCTGCGGGGGGCAACGGCAGCACTACAAGGATCAGAGGATTTTGTCTCCCAGGCTCTCCAGATCTATCGGCAGCGGCGAGATGTCTGTGTCCAGGCTCTGCAGGAAATTGGCTGGCAGGTTCCCACGCCCAAAGCCACGATGTATCTCTGGATGCCTTTACCCCCAGGGTTTTCGGGTTCGGCAGTGGAGTTTTGTGTGAAATTGGTGCGGGACACAGGGGTGGCCTTGGCCCCCGGATCTGGATTTGGAGCTGAGGGAGAAGGGTATGTGCGCCTGGCGCTGGTCCGGGATGAGCTAATCCTCAAAACTGCAGTGGAATTTATGGGTAGCTTCCTCTCCAAAACGATCTCCTCGGACATGTCGCGGCACTAATCGTTGAGATTCCCATCCCCAAGGAAGTTTCCCTTTCCTGCTGTGCTGTAGTTAAAGTATGAGGCGTATCCCTGTGCAGGCATCTCTCACCCCAGGCCAATTATGAATGCGGTCACACGGCCCCAAACGGATTCTTTGCAACTGGCCCAGCGTCTGATTGAGGTTGGCATTGCTCTGTCAGCAGAATCTGATCTAACCCACCTGTTGCAGATGATCATGACCTATGCCCAGGAATTGACCTGTTGTGATGCTGGGACGCTGTACCTGCGGGAAGGAGAACAGTTAAGTTTCTTTATCAGCCAGACCCGGGCTCAGCATGACTGGGTTCTCAGTGATCAGCGCATTCCTTTGAGTGAAAAAAGTATTGCTGGCTATGTGGTTCTGACCGGACAGACCTTGAATATCGCAGACGCCTATCAGCTGGGGGCAGGACTTTCCTACAGTTTTAATGCAGAGATTGATCGGAGAACGGGGTATCGAACGCGGTCGTTGCTGACGGTGCCGATGCGCAACCCGGGGGGAGAGGTGATCGGTGCTTTGCAGCTGCTCAATCGCCTGCATCCCGATCGTCCCGCCTCCCTGCTCGCTGCTGATCTAACCGCCTGGGTACTCCCTTTTTCTGAGCTGGATGTCAGTGTAGTGGAGTCGTTGGCCTCACAGGCGGCTGTAGCTTACCAGAATGTGCGGTTGCAGGAGGAGTTAAAGTCGGCCCATTACGACACGATCTTTTGCCTGTCGGTAGCTGCGGAATACCGCGATCAGGATACATCGTTTCACCTGAAACGCATGAGTAACTACTCGCGGATCATTACCCGACATCTGGGGTTATCGCCACAGGAGCAGGAACTGATTTACTATGCCAGCCCCATGCATGATGTAGGCAAGATTGGCATTCCTGACGCCATATTACTGAAACCCGGACCCCTCACCCCTGAGGAACGATTAGTAATGCAGCAGCACCCCGTGATCGGGGCTGAAATTCTAGGAAAGTCAGATTCCGATCTGATGCGCAAAAGTGCTCTGATTGCCCTCAGCCACCATGAAAAGTTTGACGGCAGTGGCTATCCCCAGCAATTACAAGGAGAAACCATTCCCATAGAAGGGCGGATCGTAGCCGTGGCCGATGTTTTTGATGCCCTGGCCAGTCGCCGCCCCTACAAAGAGCCCTGGGATCTGGAGGAGATTTTTGCCTGGATTGGGGACCAGACCGGCAGCCATTTTGATCCTGAGGTGGTAGCCGCTTTCGATCGGGGGCGCCCTGAGATCCTGGAGATACACCACCGCTACCAGGAGCCATTGCCCGCCTAGTTAGTTCAACCTTTGCGAAACACCCGATCAACACTGTAGGTGCGTCCATCCTGGAATTGCAATTGCATCTGCTGGACCATCGTGTCGCCCTCCAGATAGCGGCGCAAGGTCAAATTGGCAGATTCTCCATTTTGACCGTTCAACACGGCTTCAGAAATAATCGCGCCACCATCCTCACTCCAGCGACTGGTGGCGGTGTAGGAGCCCAGCTGTCCCTGTTGAGATTGGGGGGTTCCATCCAGCAGGACCTCTTCAGTACGAGTGTTATAAGGGGTCTTAACCGTAATCGTCAAGGCTTGCTCACTCTGGCTGATCATCTGCGTAACCTGGGTGTTATCCACCAAACGGCGCTGGACAGGACCCACCCCGTAGGATTCTAGAAGGGGCCCAAAGGATTCTGAGGCATTCAGATCAAGGATCCAGGTTCCAGAGAAATCAGCACGGGCAGTGGCTTGCGCCAGCAGAACTGGGGAAGACATCTCCAGATTCGTGGCCAGAGCACTGAAGGGCATGAGAATAAAACTGGCTAGGGTCAGTCCCACCGCGGTGATTGCATGTCGATTCATCCGATTGCTCTCCCAGAAAAAGGCCACTCTCAGCTTAGGCAAAGGCTACTCCCTTGTCCTGGAGGAAGGCAGAAGAGATCCTTTCGTCTTTATCCCAGAGTCTATGCCTGCATGCTAGGGTTAAAGGGGTTTGAACCGCAGAGGTTACAGGCTGCGTCTCAGGGTAGACCGTATCTTGGCAGGCAGCAAAATGCACTAGGGCTAGGACCATGATGCTTCAGCCTTTTCGACTGCAAATGGTTAAGAAAGTCCTGATTGTGGTCTTCATCACCACCACCATCTGGATTCAGGTGGCTATCAATCTGCGAATTGAGAATTTTCCGATTCCCTTTACCCATGTGTATTCTCAGGTACTCAACCCGATCATTTATGTGATCAATCAGGGAAACTGGTATGTAAAACGGGCGGCCTGGCTGGCGGGGATCACCAACTATTGGAGAATGTTCTCCCCTGTCGATCGCTTTAACTGGCACATGATCTTTATGGCGATTTATCCAGATGGAACAGAGCAGAAGCTGCCGTTATCAACTCAGATGCCCCGCACCCTTTGGCAGCGTAACTTTACAGACTTTCGAGATGGCAAGTTTCATGTCAACTTATATGGCCATCCTGAATACCGCAATTATTATTCCCAGTATCTGTGTCAGCAGTTTAGTACCTCCAGCCAGCCGATCGAAAAGATCCGGATTGATCTGGAATGGCAAACGATTTTTGATCCCGATGTCGCCAAAGCAAGTGACGCGTATCATGATGCCAAGTTTGTTAACACCGCAGGAATGGGTGTGTTTCCATGCTTAGACTCCTCCAACGATTGATAGCCGCCCTGAATCAATTCTGGTTTGCCGAAGAGTCCACCCTGAGTCTGGGGATTTTCAGGATAGTTCTGGGTCTGCTGATCCTCACCATTCTTCTGATTAGTCACCCCAACTGGGAGCTGTTCTACGGTGCTCACGGATCGTATCCCCTATCGGAATGGAGTCAGAGCTATG
>JAAUUJ010000170.1 GCA_012030715.1 Synechococcaceae cyanobacterium SM2_3_1
TACGTCTGGTGTGATGGGTTGGGGCTCTGCCACAGCCTCCTGAGGAACAGTTGTCTTTTGATTTAGCTCGTGCCAATTTTTACGCAGCTGCAGAAAAAGGATTGCAGGCGGAGGTGATCTGGCTGGATCAGCAACCCTATCGTCTCGGAGATCTCTTACTGCAGGAGCTTCTGCTCGGGCGTATGAGGGGCTCAATCGCCTGAATCTGGCTGCAGAAGATATTCATGAATATTTAGGGATCATCACTGCCCGACTGCAAACAGGACAAACCGGAGCTGTCTGGCAACGGGCCTATGTCGCAAAGCATGGAAAAGATATGCAACAATTGACCCGCGCTTATCTTCATTACCAGCAAAGCGATCAGCCTGTTCACACGTGGAATCTTGACTAGCATGTTGACGGTATTGGATACCCTGCCCTCGGGGCTACTCCAACGGGAGGCATCTGAGCTCTATCAGGTTTTGCCAGGACCCACCCTGATTCATCTGCCTGGACGGCGGCAACCGCCTTTATTAGTTTCTGTGCTTTTGCATGGCAACGAAGTGACAGGCTGGCTAGCTTTACGAAAGCTGTTGCAACACTATCAGCAGAAAGCCTTCCCCCGCGCCCTATCGATATTGATTGGCAATGTTGAAGCGGCTCGCTGGGGACAACGTCACCTGGATCATCAGCCCGACTTTAACCGCATCTGGACAGAAGGCGATCGCCCGGAACATCGCATGGCGCAGCAGGTGATGGCCGAAATGAGGCAACGGGGCCTGTTTGCCAGTGTGGATGTCCACAACAACTCCGGTCGTAACCCCCATTACGCCTGTGTCAACCGCACCGATCCCGCCCACCTGCATCTGGCAACCCTGTTTGGTCGTACGGTTCTTTACTTCACCAAACCCGATGGGGTCCAGACGATGGCCATGGGGCGCTACGGTCCTGCCGTGGTTCTGGAATGCGGTTTACCGGATCAACCCCATGGAACAGACCATGCCTACGAATTTTTACAGGCCTGTCTGCACCTCTCCCACCTGCCCGAACGACCCGTGCTGGCTCAGGATATTGATCTGTTTCACACCGTAGCGGTGGTCAAGATCCCCCATGAAGTCGAGTTCGGCTTCGGAGACCTGGAACGGGATGCCTGCGGTTATGACATTCTTTTCCCCGCCGATCTGGATCATCTCAACTTTCAGGAACTCCCACCCCATACCCCCCTGGGACGCATCAACGGTGGATTTCGTCTGGATGTACGGGATGAAACCGGAGCGGAAGTGAGCCAGCGCTTCTTTTACACCCAATCCGATCGAGTTCTGACCGCGGTTCCCGTCATGCCCGGCATGCTTTCCCTCAATAGCCGCATCATCCGCCAGGACTGTCTCTGCTACTTAATGGAACGATATCCGCTTCCCTCCACACCTCAACCGATTCCAGCCTGACCAGGATTGCATGGGTATGCCATACCAAAGAGCATCGCCCGTGCTTCCTCGCCAGCACCACAAGCAGGAAGGAAGATCTACTGATCTTCGCAACCATCGCTACATCAATAGAGCTTTTTTTACTTGGGATCCTTGTCTATGGTAAAGAATGTTCAGGTCGCAATGGCTCCGTCCGGACAGGGATAAACATGAGTATTGGTAAAACCGATACCCACCTTACAGAAATCCTGCAGCAGGACTTATCGCCTCTGCATCTGAAGGGGCTGGTGCGGCGTGAGGCTCGCCATCTGCATATCCTCCTTTCCCGTCCAGAACGAATCCCAGCCTACTACCCTGAACTGGTGGATCGGATTCAGGAACAGCTGCAAACTCAGAAGCTCTTGAGTGGGATCGATGCCATCACTTATTACGGGCGGGTGGCGGGTAAGACCGAGTTTGAATGGACAACCACCTCCAAGCTGGACTCTTATCACATCATTACCCGTGCCCTGCAGCGAGACTTTTCTCGGCTCAAAATCAGGGTTCTTGTCAAGCAGAAACATCGCCACCTCCATATCCACCTGATTCGCCCTCAACACATCACTGTGAATTATCCCGCCCTATTACGCTTGATCCGCACCTCTTTGCGCTCACTGCACCTGGAGGAGGTGGAGGCCCTCAACGTCTGTGGACGAGTCTCCGGTGAAACCAGTTGGGAATGGCAGGTCACCTCCAAGCTGGAGGCAGAGGATTTCAGGGATCGAGATGGCACCACCATTCACATGCCCGATGCGAACAGTCCTCGTGTGATTCGCCCCACATCTCCGCCCCTTCCCCTTATGCATCAGCATTCCAGGCGGCAGCAACTGGTTTGGCTGAGTGTTGGGGGCGGGCTGCTGGTGGGGTTGATCCTGATCCTGGTGTTGTAAATTCCTTTTCCCTTAGTACGCAGATAAGGAGATCCGAACCCTCATGCATACTCCTGAGTACACCCAATCCCTTGTGCCCAAGTTTCCGGCAATTGGTCAGAATTGGCTGGGTCTGTTGCTGGTTCATCCCCTCAAGGGCTTATCTGAGGAAGCGGATGTTCCGGGACAGGCGATGGTGATCACAGATGAGTACACCACAATTGGCCGCAGCTCCTCCTGCCAGATGATGATCAAAGAGCGCTTTATTTCGCGGGTTCATGCCACCATCTGGCGCGAGGCCGCTACCCAGGGAGTGGTCTACTGGCTGCATGATGGGGATCTGCAGGAGAGTAAACCCAGTTCCAATGGCACCCTACTCAAAGGGGAGCGGCTGCAATGGCCCTGTCAACTGGCGGATGGCGCCTGGATCCAGTTAGGGAACCGGATATTTCTAAGTTTTCATGAGGTGCGCCTGCCCACACCCTCTGAACAGCAGCGCCATGAGGTTCTGGCCGATCTGCTGGTGGAGGCGGGGTTAATTTCTCTGGCCCAGTTACAAATCACCCGGGCCGCAATGAAAGACCGTGCCTGCCTGTTAGGGGAGGTCCTGGTGCAAGAAAAAGTTTCTGTCTTCCCAGACTCTGGAATTTATGGATCAGATCGACACGATTACCCTGCCTTTAGGAGCTGGAAAACCCCCTCTTGGAGAATACCTGAAAGCTGCTGGACTGGTCACGGAGGAACAGGTGAACGCCGCCCTGCAAATGCAAAAACGGAATCGCATCTATTTTGGGTTGAATCTGGTCAAAGAAAAGATCCTGAGTGAAGCCACCCTGGACTTCTTTATGAAACGCTATCAACACCTGGACCACTCCTTTGCCTCCACGATGGAACAAAGTGCCATGGAAAGCATGAGCAGTTAAATCATGAGGGGCTGCAGTACAGATCGGTGTCGTTCCTGGCTCAAAATCAGGGTGGGAAAAGGCTGCCGACCATAGTCTTGCCTTGGATGCAAAGGGAAGGGAGGGTGGCCATCCAGAGGGATCCAGACGCCCCCGGCTGCCTGCACAATCACCCAGACCGCTGCAATATCCCAAACCTTAGGTGTTTGCTCGACTGCCCCTATCAAGGTTCCCGACGCCACCAGGAGCATATTGTAGGCAGCCCCCCCCAGCATTCTCGCCTTACAGGGGAATTGGGGTGTGATCCGGGCTGTGCTGCGAGAACAGAAATTAAAGAGCTGGTTGGGACCCAGGTCCGCCGTGCTGGTGGAAATCCGCTGCTGGTTTCGCCATGCCCCTACTGGCAGAGGCTGTTCATTGCTAATCTCTCCCCAGAATCCATAGAAAGTCTGCTGGAGGGGGGGGAAGTGCACCAGGCCAAAGACAGGCATTCCTTGGGATAGGAGGGCAATGGATGTACCCCAGATCGGGATGCCGCGGGCAAATTGGTGGTGCCATCCAGCGGATCCACTACCCAGCACCAGGGGGTATCCGGAAAGGTGTGCTGTAGTTCTTCACTGAGATAGCCATGCTCAGGAAATTCACTCCGAATCGCATTTTGCAGGTATTGATCAGCCCACTGATCTGAGTCCGTCACCAGGCTGCCATCCTGTTTTCACTGGCCAGTGCCCCGCCGAAGTCCTGCAGCAGTTGTTTTCCCACTTGATCGGCCAGCTGGTGGCTAAAGCTGAGAATATGGGACCAGAACTCATTCATGAGATCAGCAACTACGAAACCTCCCTAGTTTACCTTTCTTGATGTTTTGAGAGGCAAGAACCGCACCATGTTAAACTCTGTTTCGATAATGAGCGGTTCAGCGATAAGGATTCTAGATATGCCTCTGATGATGCTACTCGCAGCCCTGCCGGAAGGCTTTGAGATTTTTGATCCTCTTGTTGATTTGCTGCCGATCATTCCGGTGCTCTTTCTATTGCTGGCGTTTGTTTGGCAAGCTGCTGTGGGCTTTAAGTAAGTCCTGGGGTTTCGACAACCTCTCTCCCTGGCCGAGCTTAGCTCGGCATTTTTTTAGCTGGGTGGATCTGCACGCCTCGACCCTTCGCCCCTCTGAGCCAACCGTAAAGATTGTTAAAATCGCTAAAGCTAGGGTGGCGGTGAGGTGATTCATGTCCAATCAGAACCAGATCCAGGTGCGAGGAGCGCGGCAGCATAACCTTAAAAATGTGGATCTGACCATTCCCCGTAATCAACTGGTGGTGTTTACAGGAGTCTCCGGATCCGGTAAGTCTTCTCTGGCTTTTGACACTATCTTTGCCGAAGGGCAACGGCGCTATGTTGAGTCTCTCAGTGCCTATGCACGTCAGTTTTTAGGACAGCTGGATAAACCCGAGGTGGATCAGATCGAGGGACTCAGTCCGGCCATCTCTATTGATCAGAAATCCACCAGTCATAATCCCCGCTCCACCGTTGGCACCGTCACCGAGATCTACGATTACCTGCGTCTCCTTTTTGGGCGGGCGGGGGTTCCCTACTGTCCCCACTGTCAGCGCCGGATCATGCCCCAGACTGTTGATCAGATCGTGGATCAGGTGATGGCACTGCCGGACCGCACCCGTTTTCAGCTTCTGGCCCCGGTGGTGAACAAGCAGAAGGGCAGCCACGTGAAGCTGCTTCAGAGTCTGGCCCATCAGGGCTTTGTGCGGGTGCGGGTGGATGGAGAAGTCAAGGATCTGAGTGAGTCGATCCAATTGCCCAAAAGCCAAAGTCACAGCATTGACGTGGTAGTCGATCGGTTGGTGAAGGGACCGGATATTCAGGAACGGTTGGTGGATTCCCTGACCACCTGCTTACGACAGGCCGATGGGGTGGCGGTGGTGGAGCTGATGCCGCGGGAAGGAGAGGAGTCGGAGCTGGTCCAGAAGGTGGCCGAAGCGGCTGGACAATATATCAACGGTAAACCCACAGAGTTGATCTTTTCTGAGAAATTTGCCTGCCCGGACCATGGCTCAGTCATGGATGAGCTTTCCCCACGGCTGTTTTCCTTCAATTCTCCCATCGGAGCCTGTCCCACCTGTCATGGCTTGGGGGTGGAGCATAAATTTAATCCCGAGCGGATTGTGCCTGATCCTTCGCTGCCCGTGTATGCGGCCATCGCCCCCTGGGCCGAAAAGGATAACCCTTATTATTTATCCATCCTGGTAGGGGCGGCCAAGGAGTTTGGGTTTGAGATCAGTGATCGCTGGCAGGACCTGACTCCGGCTGTGCAGGAGGCGCTTCTCTACGGTTCAGATCAGGAGATCTTCATCGAGGGCGAGTCCCGTTACCGTGAGGGCAAAGGCTACTTCCGCCGTTTCGAGGGTGTGATTCCCCAGCTGGAGCGACACTACCGCGAAACCACCTCCGACACCTATCGCCAGAAGCTGAGTGCCTTCATGACCAGTTACCCCTGCTCTGCCTGTCAGGGGGCAAGGCTGCGACCAGAAGCCCTGGCGGTGCGCATGGATCGATTCTCTATTCAGGATCTCACGGATGCCTCAGTGCAGGACTGCCTTCATCACCTGGATCATCTCCAGCTCACCCCTCGTCAGGCACAAATTGGAGATCAGGTGTTGCGAGAGATCCGCGCCCGTTTGCAATTCCTACTGGATGTGGGGTTAGATTACCTGACCCTGGGGCGCCCGGCCATGACCCTCTCGGGAGGGGAAGCCCAACGGATCCGCCTAGCCACTCAGATCGGCTCAGGGTTAACAGGAGTGCTGTACGTGCTGGATGAACCCTCCATCGGTTTGCATCAGCGGGACAATGATCGTCTCCTCAAAACCCTGTTTCGCCTGCGGGATCTGGATAACACCCTGATCGTGGTGGAGCACGATGAAGACACCATCCGCACTGCCGATCATGTGGTGGATATTGGGCCTGGAGCAGGTGTGCATGGAGGTGAGGTGGTGGTTCAGGGAACCGTGGCGGATCTGGAGGCCTGCGAACGTTCGATTACCGGACAATATCTGTCGGGCAAAGTGCAGATCGCCACCCCCGCTCAGCGCCGTCCCGGTAAGGGGCAATCCCTGATCCTGGAGAATGCCCACCGCAATAACCTCAAGCATATTACCGTCCATTTCCAGCTAGGGAGGCTGATCTGTGTGACGGGAGTCTCTGGCTCAGGCAAATCCACCCTGGTGAATGAGCTGTTGTACCCGGCGCTACGCCATTACCGGGGAGATAAAGTTCCTAAACCCAGTGATCTGGGGGACTTAAAGGGTGTTCAGTTCATCGACAAGGTGGTGGTCATCGATCAATCCCCGATTGGTCGCACTCCCCGGTCCAATCCGGCCACCTACACGGGTGTGTTTGATCCGCTCCGGCAGTGTTTTGCCCAAACCCTGGATGCGAAGGCTCGGGGGTATCAATCCGGTCATTTTTCCTTCAATGTTAAGGGAGGCCGCTGCGAAGCCTGCAAAGGTCAGGGGGTGAACGTGATCGAAATGAATTTTCTCCCGGATGTTTACGTCACTTGTGAAGTGTGTGGCGGAGCCCGTTACAGTCGCGAAACTCTACAGGTGAAGTACCGCGGCAAAACCATCTCAGAGGTGCTGCACATGACGGTGGGGGAGGCAGTAGACTTCTTTGCCAGCATTGCCCCCGCCGCCAAGATCCTGCAAACCCTGAGTGATGTCGGTCTGGACTATATTCAACTGGGTCAACCCGCCCCCACCCTCTCCGGTGGTGAAGCCCAACGAGTGAAACTGGCTACCGAGCTGGCCCGCCGATCCACGGGCAAAACCCTTTATCTTCTGGATGAGCCCTCCACAGGACTTTCCTTTTACGATGTGCACAAGTTGTTGAACGTTCTGCAGCGTCTGGTGGAATCCGGCAATACAGTAGTGGTGATTGAGCACAATCTGGATATTATCCGCTGCGCCGACTGGATCATTGATCTGGGGCCAGAAGGGGGTCACCGTGGGGGAGAAGTGATCGCTGAAGGCACTCCAGAAGAGGTGGCGGCCAACCCCCGATCTTACACAGGTCAGTATCTCAGTCAGGTGCTCAAACGCTATCCTGCCCTTGCCGAAGCCAGCTAGTCAACTCATGTTGGTGTTATGTTGCCAGCTTCAATCAGGACTCGCCAATCAAAAGAGGAAGCCCTGGGGGTGCTGCTCACTGCAGTCAAGGATCCAGGGGGCTTCTCACTCCCCGACCGCCTTTATTCATCACATGGGTGTAAATCATGGTGGTTTTCACGTCTTTGTGGCCCAGCAACTCTTGGACTGTGCGGATGTCATAGCCATTCTGAAGCAGATGGGTGGCAAAGCTGTGGCGAAAAGGTGTGGCAACTGACCCGCTTGGGGATCCCCGTTTTTTGGACCGCTTGCTTAATCGCCCGTTGTAATCCAGACTCGTGCAGGTGATGGCGGCGGGTGATGCCACTGCGGGGATCCTCAGACAAGCGCTCTGCCGGAAAGACATATTGCCAGCTCCACTCCCGCTCTGCGTTGGGATACTTGGGCTCCAAAGCAAAGGGCAAATAAACGGATCCGTATCCCTGCTCCAAATCTTGCTGGTGCTGCCGCTTCACCCACAGCAAATGCTCTTGCAAAGGTTCCACCAGGGTTTCGGGAAGCATGGTTAACCGACTTTCCATCCCTTTGCTATTACGAATCGCCAATTGACGTTGGCCAAAATCCACATCCTTGACCCGGAGCTGCTGGGCTTCCGCCAATCTCAAGCCACTGCCATAAAGCACCTGCACCACCAAGCGATGGATCCCGGACAGATGCACAATGATGAACTTGACCTCATCAGGGGTTAAGACCGTAGGCAAATAACGTGACCGTTTGGCTCGAACAGCGTCGAGGTCAAGGTCTAGCTCCAGATGCAAGACTTCACGATAAAGGAACAACAGCGCACTGAGCGCCTGATTTTGGGTGGAAGCGGCAACCTTTCCATCCACCGCCAGATGCGTGAGAAAGGCGTTAATCTCTTCGCCGCCCATCTCGCTAGGGTGTCGCTTATGGTGAAACAGGATAAAGCGACGGATCCAGAGAAGATAAGACTTCTCAGTCTGGTAGGAGTAGTGTTTGACCCGGAGGACATCACTGACCTGCTCCAAGAGCTTTCTGGGTCTAGGTATGGGAGTGTTAATGCTCATTGAGCCAAATAAAAACCCTGCACAGGTGATTATCGCTCAAAACGTTGACTATACAAACAAATCGGGATACTATCATGCTGCTTGAAAGTAAAGTCTGCCTCTTGGGTGATTATCAGTCATTTGGCTGCAGAAGCATATGTTATCTTCCCAGAAAACTGCCCTACCAGCAGAAACCCCGCAGCAGGGGCTTAGAAAATATCAGGTTAGTGATCAAGGGGATTAGCAATGAGAGATATACAAGGCATACAATGTGCTTCTGGGGTTCTTTGTATGGAGAACCTCAAAGCCAATACATGGAATAAGCAGCCAGTGCAATTACCCTATGCAGTTGAAGTAAGATCTGGCGGACTTCAGTTCAGGGGACGTTTCAGTCAAACCAATACTATTAAAGACAATGGCAATGGTTTCACCCTGTCGAGTGGGGGGATAGAGGTAAATTTAAACAAAGGTACTGCACCAGAAGCTCTGTTTAAACTATGGTCTAAGACAGTGGGAAAGTCATTAATTAATAAGCCTGTCATTGGCTATGGAGACGTTAATCTGACTTCCCAAAATGGTCAAATTCAAGGTCGTACGCAATATTTTCAGTGGCTGCATCATAAAGTATCGGA
>JAAUUJ010000171.1 GCA_012030715.1 Synechococcaceae cyanobacterium SM2_3_1
CACCTACACCGATTGTGCCTATTGGTACGTTTGATGCGGAGTTCATCCAGGGTGAAGATGAAAGCCCTCTCGATTTCGCAGATAGGATCGAGGCATTCATTCGCGATGCAGGAATTGCGGCAGATCTGCCTGTACCTGGAGATGATTCTGGTAGTGTCTCGGCTTTGACTGGTACTTCGTTGATGCCTGACATTGTCAGAGGCAACCAGAACGGAATTCTTGAGATTCTGATCATTGGCGACGTTAGCAGCCTAATTGTACCCAGTGTTAACTTTTCACTACTGCTTGATGGTGGTGCAAACAAGGAGGCTGTGGCTGGCCCCATCGAGAATCCTTTAGTTGTTGGCAACGAAACCTTCCGTGATCCCATTACGGTTCTGTCTGGACCTGGTGAAGTGACGATCAGTCGCTTTGTTATTGAGAACGAGCGGGATGTCAAGGATACCGAAGTTTGTGTTAATTCAAGCATTGCAACAGGTCGTCTGACTCTGTTTGATGTCAGCTGCACAATTGATCGTCCCAGTGGACGGGCTGTGGGCGTTCTTCACGATGAAGGTGGTCTGACGATTGAGAACAGTGACTTTACTGTTACTGGATCGATTGATTCCTCTGTTGTTGCCTTTGAAGGTGGTAGCGCGACATTCGCAACTATCAACTCTCAGCATGAGTTGAACCTTGATGTTAGAGCTGGTGCAATCGAAGAAAGCAACGGTATTATCTTCGTCGGCGCTGATGTTAACGATCTGACCATTGATGGTTTCTCCAATAACAGGTTCTCAGGAGAGAACTTCAGGTTTATCCTGCGCGATGATAATCGTGTTGGTTTCAGTGAAACTGAGAAGCTGTTTGTTCTAAATCAGATCTCTGGAAACAGCGAAGTCAACCAGATTCCGAATCTATCTGTTACCACTGCCACAGGTAGTATCTATGTGTCTATTCAGGATGCAATTGCGCAGTCTGCAGTTGGTGGCACTGTTACTGTTGGCGATGGAGGCTCCCCTCAAAGCACAGGCACTGGTCAGCCCTTCACTGTCTTGCCTACTCCGGGTACACCACCGAACAACCAGTTCATCGTCATTAATGTTGATGGCTTGACAGTTCAATCCCTAAATGGATTTGCTAGCACCTTCCTGGGTGGAGCTCAGATCCTTGCCAACGGCGTCACTCTTGGTGGCAGTGCACCTGGAGTCGGTCAAGGCTTAGGGTTTCACATTTACTGAAGTTGCAGCTAACAACTGGTTTTGCAGGTTCGGTTGATATCGCGACCGGTAGTTATCAAGTTGGGCTCGGTGAGTGTGACAACGTGTCCGTTGTGAGAGTGATCAACGCCACAATTCAGTTCAATGATTTTGCAGAGCCTAGCCAGAACGAGGCATTTCATGCCATTGCCATCTGTGATCAATCTGCCACAACTGACTTTGGTATCTTTAACAACACTATCAGGAACTATACCTTAGGTGGTGTATTTGCTCAAAACACTGAAGTTCGTGGCGTGGCGATCCGTGGCAACATCTTCACCGATGCCGTCATCAATGAAGTTGCGGCCATTGTAGATGCTCAGACTCTGGCAGATGGGCAAAATACTCCATTTGATGAGGCTTCCATCACCGATAATCTCTTCAACGAAGTAGGCACCTATGTACCTGGCCAAAGTGTTATCTACCAGGCGCTTAATCCACTAACTGCTCCTGTGCCAATTCCTGGAACGCCTGGATTCAACTCCCTCTCTGGTGAAGGAACTATTCTCGTGGCCTTCAAGTCGGATGGAGGAGCTAACAGGATTCGACATCTAGATGATGTTACAAACTTCACGACGCCTGGTTTTATCAATACTCCAGGAGGGCTAGAACTTCCTGGTTTCTGTGGACGGGATGAGTTCATTGATGTAAATCCTGGGGCTCTGGGTAATGGATTAGTGACACCGTCTCTCCTCAACTTTGTTGATGATGCTCCGTTACCGCTAGGTGCTGCACCTTTTGTTGCATCTCCTCCAGGCATTTACTTTGATACTCAACCTGGCGCATATGGTTTCCAAAACTCTGGGCTTTGTGAAACCCTGTCTCCTGGTGGCAACCCACCCCTTAACCTGGCTGACGGGATCATGTTCCGCTAGTCAATTAGATAGGTTCGTTCTAATGGATTAGGAGATCTCACCTAAAAATGGGCAGGAACTAGAAATAGATCCTGCCTCTCTCATTTAATGGGTAGATCCCTTCGAAGAAGAAACATGATTTAACTTCAATATGTGTATACACTATAGAAGTGTTGCACAATCAGGTTAGGGACTGTGTTCGTTGTCATTACTTAATGAGGAGTCAAGGGTATGCTAATTCAGCAAAACATGAAGCAAGTTGTATGGCCTACAATTGTGCTGGGTATTTTCAGTAGTTTGGTCGCTGCCTGTGGATCTAGTACCTCTACAGTTTCCAGTGTTGATCCTGTATCAGAAGCTACGTCTTTAGATTCCGACACAGAATCTACTACGTTACAAATCGCAAATACACGACCAGTCATCTTAACTCCTTTGCGGGTGAGAAGAGAGGGCATTATCCGATTTGAGGGTAGTGGATTTACAAATGTGAATTTCGTCTCGGTTAGTGGAAATGAATTGGATCGGGAAAATGCTTGTATTCCTCAAAGCTCAGGCAACACAAATGCCGGTGAGTTTTGTGTTGCTTCCGATAATGTGCTTTTTGTTGGTATCCCCGCTGGTACCCCTGCTGGTCTGATCCGAGTGTCAACTGCATTCGGAAGCTCAGCATTCCGACTTTATTCACCCCGAACTCAACAGCCTCCTACTCCGACTCCTCCTCCTGAACCAGAGATTTTCTTGTCACGCATAATGGTGGTTCAATCTGTCAGGCTCCACTTACCCAGCCTGTAGACTTTGGAAATCCTGATCCTAACGTTACGAGCTCTGAAAACATTTTGGTTTGTAACCGAGGAGATGCACCGCTGAATATCTCGGATATCAGAATCCCGAATGCAAATGCTACCAGTGATAATATTCCGGACTTTTTTGTTCCTTCCGCAACTCAGTTTACAGTTCTGCCAGGTTCGTTCCAGAGTATCACAGTGGAGTGTCGACCCAGTGAACTTGAGGATAATCTGACTGCTACTTTAGAGATCGTGAATACGACGCTCCTCTTCCTCCAGCTGCGCTACCTGTGGCTTTAGCCTGCCGATAACCCAACCAAGCAATCGGGCTGTATTTACCCTGGCTGTTTTGTTAACAATGTCAGTAGGGCAAAGTAAGCTTAAATTCTTCTAGCTCTACTGAATTTAATTTACAAGAGATAACCTATGTTGAGAAAGAATCACACCTGTATTCTTGTTTTGGCTTCTGTATATGTAGGAGTTTTCATGGCCTCCTGTGGCCAGAATACTACATCAGTTGGTGTTCTGAGTTCAGAATTGGAAAAAGAATCAGAAACAACATCTTTACAGGTTGATGTTACTCCACGGATCTTAACTCCGGTTCTGGTCAATGCAAATTTTCGTCGTTTTCAGCCAGGTTCTCTAGTTGTCTTTTCTGGTTCAGGATTAAGCAATGTTGCCAGTGTTTCTTTCTTAGGTGGGATAGGTAGAAGTGATGATATTCAACTTGAGCCTGAAGATGAAGAGGATAATCTGGAAAGTGGTGAGTACTTCATTCGATCGGACAATGAGCTGATCATTGGAATTCCAACTACAGCAGCGACAGGATTTATTCGGTTCACTACCGCATTAAATCAATCCACTTATCGATTTTATAAAGCCCCCACAACCCAAATAGAACCAACCCCAACCCCGTCTCCGCCAGAAATTCTAGTTAATCCCTTAGATCTTGATTTTGGCCAGGTGAGCCTCAATTCATTCAGCAGCCGAACTGTACGAGTCTCTAATTTTGGGGATACTATCCTTAATGTTGAAAGTGTTGGATTTGATCTGAATGGCAATGGCAGTTCAGATAGCTTGGGTGTTGATGGAGGCGGTGATGGCATTCCTGACTTTGTTGTTACTTCTCCTGAAGTTTTTACCGTACTTCCGGGTTCAGTTCAGAGTATTACAGTTGAGTGTCGCCCCAGCCAAATTTCCTCGCTGTCCGCAGAGCTATTGATTCAGAGCAATGATCCTTCTGACCAACTGGAGGCTGTGCAGCTATCCTGCCAGGGTGTTGGGTAGGAAACCCTGAAATGCCTGATCAAAGCAGATGATGAGTTTTGGTCTCTCGTCTCGATCGTAAGAAGAAACTACCTGTTGGCACTCGATAGTGTTTATTGTCTCAGAAGTCTGCTGGGCTATCTTCAAGGTTAGTGATATTATTTGATAGGATACAATATCCAGGTTTGTGATGATAAGGAGTGAACGGCATATGTTGGCAAAATCTTGGTGCTTGAGTAAATCTGTGCTTGCAGGGCAGTTGCTTTTGGCGGGAGTTGCTGGGTTGATGAGCGCTGCATGTGGCTCTGACTCCACTTCAGTTTCCACTCTGCCTACTGATGTTGATTTGACTGAGCAGGTGGAAGTTGCAGTTGCAGTAGAATCAACACAATTGCAGGTTGCCACTCGGCCTGTCATTATCAGCCCCTTGGTGATCGATGCCCGTGATGGTGGAGAAGGCCCTTTTCGTGTTGAGGGCTCGGGTTTTTCTAATGTCAGTCGGGTAGTGGTCCCAGGTCTTGGAGGATCAGGATTAAGTTCATTAGATCAAGAAGATGAATGTGATCCTAATGATCCTGATGAAACAGAACCCGGTGAATTCTGTGTTGCTTCGGACAATGTTCTATGGATTGGAATTGAAGCAGGTAGCGCAAGAGGTGGACTCATTCGAGTTTCAACACCACTAGGTCAATCCGCTTTTCGATTTTACCTCCCACCTTCACCACCACCAACCCCTCCACCTCCAACCCCAGGAATCAGTAATCAGCCATCAACTATCAATTTTGAAAATGTGTTTGTAGGAACCCCACTTGTGAACGGTGGGACAATCACTAGCAGTGGTAATGCACCTCTATTCGTGAATATTGGGTTTAATAACGATGGAGATCCGGAGCCCGATGTGCTTTCAATTGATGGTGGTTCCGATGGGCTCCCTGACTTTTTTGTAACCTCCCAGGCCACATTCCAACTTCCTCCTGGCGAAACTCAGGGCTACTCAGTTCGTTGTGAACCCAGCGAAGCTGGACCTTTAACAACCACCTTGTTGATCCAGAATAATACTACACAACCTCTTGTTGCAGTTACCCTTAATTGCACAGGGGTAGCGCAAACGCCAGAATATGCTTCCAATCCTGCACCTGGTGCCCCCATCAACTTTTTGGTTACCCCTGGAAATACTTTTGCTAACTCCACACTAGCGATCATGGAAATGGGCGGAGCTGCCCTACAGGTCAGTAACCCTCAGATCACAAATGATCCCTTTGGTGTCTTTTCTGTGGTGAGCGCCTTCCCAATCACTATCAACGATGGTGGCCCTAGCCAGAATGTAACTATTCGCTGCACACCCACTGAGGTAGGAACCTTCACAGGGACCCTAACCCTGACTACCAATGATCCTGCTCGGCCAACGGTCAGCTACCCCCTAAGCTGTACCAGTGCAGGTCCTGAGTTCTCCGGGTTTCCAGCAGAGAATCGAGGTGCAGATGCGCCCACTATTATTGAATTTGGAAGTGTTAGTACTTCTGGCTCCGTAACGCGACTTTTGGTAATCACGAATACAGGCGTTGCAGGTGGGGGCGCAGGTACAAGTCTTAATTTAGATCCGGACTCAATCGACTTAAGTGATCATGAGTTCTTCTCAGTCACAAGTTTCCCTGTTAATCCTCTTGAGTTAGGGAGTATCACTACAATTGTAGTGCAGTGTAACCCAACTGCAGATGGGTTACGGCAAGCAACTCTCACCTTTACGAACACTGGAGATCCATTTGAGCCTGTGGGTGGTTTCAAATACAACCTTGAGTGCACAGGTTTCTAGTCGGTACGCAAGTGTTGTTTGATGAGCTTTATGCTCTGATATTTACACTGATACTTCCATTCAGACCTGTCCGCTGGGGCAGGTTTTTTCTCTCTTTAATAAAAGAGGACAGCTCATCCAACTCACTTTAAACGGAATGGCAAAGGGACATAACCCACGATCAACTGATCTGAGCCAATCGTCAGGGTTTCCACATCCTGCAGCTGCCAGGCCTGCCACATATGGTCCACACCTTCTCCCTCGATAGGAGTGGGGGCGGTGGATCCACCCACGATCTGGGGGGCCACATAGGCCATCACCTTCTGAATCGCTCCTGCCCTCAGGGCTGCCGCCGCCAGCTGACCCCCACACTCCCAGAGAACGGTCAGATAGCCCCGCTGGTAGAGGTAGGCAGCCACTGCACTGGGATCGAGATCAGGCAGGATCCTCACCTCCACCTGCTGGTTCTGCAATTGCTCCAACACCCCAGGGGAATGCTGCTCTGTGGTCAGAACTAGGGTAGGTGCCACCGCCTGATCCCAGAGATGGGCAGACACAGGCAGATCAAGAGTATGGCTGAGGACCACTCGTAACGGCTGGTGTTCCAGGGGTTGATCCGTTTCCGAGCGCACCGTCAACCGCGGGTTGTCCAGGCGAACGGTGTTGCTTCCCACGAGGATCGCGTCCACTCGCGCCCGTAACTGATGCAGCGTGCGCCGCGAAGCAGGACTGCTGATCCATTGACTGTGCCCGGTCCGTGTGGCAATTTTGCCATCCAGGGTCATCGCGTATTTGAGAATGCCGTAGCTACGGTTGTGCAGAATGCTAAAACAAAAACGCTTCGTTAAGGCGGCGGCTCGCGGATTCCTCAACACCCACAACCACCTCCAGACCAGCAGCTCGTAAGCGCTCAATTCCCTGCCCAGCCACCAGAGGATTGGGATCCACCATGCCCGCCACCACCCGCTGGATCCCTGCCGCCAGAATCGCCTCGGTACAGGGAGGAGTCCGCCCATAGTGATTGCAGGGCTCCAAATTCACGTAAAGCGTGGCCCCTTGAGCGGCGTCTCCAGCAGCTCGTAACGCCAGCACCTCCGCATGGGGTTGCCCTGGCTGAAAGTGAAACCCCGATCCCACCAGGCGACTTCCCTGCACAATCACCGATCCCACCATGGGATTGGGAGTCGTATAGCCCTGAGCCTGTTGAGCCAGACGCAGGCAGAGTTGCATCCAATATCGATCCAGTGCTGGGGTCAATCGCCAGTCGCCTCCATCCATGGGGTTTACAGTTCAGATCACTCTGATCCTATCCGCAAGGCTAAACTTGGGGGGGGTCTGCATTTCAATCTCAAAGAGGCATTATGGCAAACCCGGAGCAGCTGCAGTTGTTAAAACAGGGGGTGGCAGGTTGGAATCAATGGCGGGAAGCGAACCCCCTCATCCATCCTGATCTGATGGGAGCTGATCTAGAGGGATGGAAATTGCAGGGAATTAATCTGTCCTCCGCCAATCTTTCCAATATCCATCTGACGGCTGCCGATCTTACAGGTGCAGATCTGAGTCGCACCTACCTGCGGGGGGCTCATCTGCGGCAAGCTAATCTCTACACCGCGGATCTGGTGGAAGCCGATCTGGACCGCGCCAATCTAGAAGAGGCCAATCTGGAGGGAGCCGATCTCTACCGCGCCAATCTGCATCAGGCCAAGCTGGCTCGGGCCACTCTGCGACGCAGTATGCTGAGGCGAGCCCATCTGAATGAGGCGGATCTGCAAGGAGCTGATCTTTCTGAGGCGGATCTGCTGCAGGCCCATTTAATCCAGGCTCAGGTCAATCAGGCCAATCTGGAAAAAGCTAATTTGAAAGAGGCAAACCTGCTGGAAACCAATCTGCAGGGGGCCAATTTACTGAAGGCCGATCTGCGTCGGGCCAATCTGCGCCGCGCCAACCTCACCGGAGCCCAGGTGCTGGAAGCCCGGCTGATCACGGTAGCAGATCTGGATCACACGATTATGCCGGATGGCAACCTTTATCACGGCCTGGGGCGGGTTTCCTAAGCTCAGATCAAGGGGCCGGATCAGGTGGTTCTGCGATGTGCGACTTTTGCTGAAGGTGGATCAGCCGCCCGCCCCCAGCAGACCCAGGAGCGTCATCCAGGTGAGGGCAGTCCCCCCGCGTTCCGCCAGAGTTCCCTGGTAAATCACGCTGATCTCTGTTGCCTGAGGAGGGATGGGGATCACGAGACGACCATCAGACCCCGCCTGCACTGGCATCGCCTGACCATCGCGCCATACTCCCCAGCCCGGATAAGCAAAAGTTCGCAACGCCAGCAGTCGGGGCCGATCTGGGTCAGGTTCCACCCGGATCTGTCGTTCTCCATAGCGCCAGCGACGGATCTGGATCGGGCCGCTTCCCTGCAGCCATGACGCCAGCTCATAGGGTTGCGGGGGAGGCACAGGGTTATTGGAGGCGGTCAGAGGACGATATTCAAAGGCATCCACAAAGGCAAGTCCCTGAGGATAAGCCCAATGCCAGCCCAGAAAGTGTTCGGCATGGTCTGGATCCACCTCAGGTTCCTGGGGGAAGGGAGGGCGTTGAGCCATCAGGGTGGCAAACTGCTGGATCAAGGTGGGGCTGAAGCTGACGGAGGTTCGATCCAGGCCCAGAGTCACTGAGAAGGCAAGTAATCCCAGACAAACCCCCACCCCCATGCCCTGCCGGAGACGCTGGCGAAACCGTAAAGCCGCCTGAAAAAAGTAGCCCAGCAACAGCGGCACCGTTGAGGTGGTCACCACCATCCACCGCCAGGGAAACTGAATGCGATGGAGGGGAACCGCGATCTGGTATAGAGGTCCACTGAGACTGGTCATCATCACGCAGGCCAGCACGGTGCTCAGCCCCAAAAAAGCAGACCCCTCCGTGCCAGTGGATCTTGAGAGCGGAACCGCTCGGGTAAACCCATCCCGCCCACACCCGCCAGACCCAATAGCAACGCCATCCAGAAATAGGGGACTAAATGAGCAATCAAACTCTTGTTGCGATAGCTGTAAACCCTGTCCATTCCAGATCAGCAAAAACCGTTGCAGCGGAT
>JAAUUJ010000172.1 GCA_012030715.1 Synechococcaceae cyanobacterium SM2_3_1
TGCTCCCAATCCACATGCGGATTAGGATTCTGTAAATGCAAATGCGGTGGGATCTCTTCATGGTGTAGGGACAGGATCACCTTGATCAGTCCCGCTACACCTGCAGCCGCTTCCAGATGACCAAAGTTGGTTTTGGCCGATCCCACAATTAATGGATCTGTTGCGCTATGACTATCCTGGAAAACAGCACCCAAGGCAGCCAGCTCTATCGGATCTCCTAGGGATGTCCCGGTGCCATGCGCCTCAATGTAGTGGACTATCTTCGGATCCACCCCCCCATTACTCAACGCCTGCCGGATTACTGCTTCCTGTGATGGCCCATTGGGAACCGTCAACCCCCCACTTGGCCCATCCTGATTCACCGCTGTACTGCGGATCAATCCCAGGATCACATCCCCATCCCGTTGCGCATCCGAGAGACGCTTCAGGACCACCACTCCACAGCCTTCTCCTCGACCATAGCCATCGGCTGCCGCATCAAAAGTCTTACACCGTCCATCTTTTGCCAGCATCCCCGCTTTGGAAAAAATGATGTTGGTGACTGGGGAAAGCACCAGATTCACTCCCCCGACCAGGGCCAGGTGACATTCTTTTTGCCGCAGGCTCTGACAGGCCAGATGCAGGGCCACCAATGAAGAGGAGCAGGCTGTGTCTACTGCCAAATTCGGACCCGTTAACCCCAGAACATAAGACAACCGCCCCGATGCCGTGGAAAGCGTATTGCCTGTTCCCAGATAGGCCGTTTGCATCGGATCCTCGAGGGCGACCAGATGTCTCTCCTTGTAGTCGGAGGTACTGATGCCGATAAACACCCCTGTCAGGCTTTTGAAGAGACGGGAGGCGGGGAGATTCGCATGCTCGAGGGCTTCCCATGCCACTTCCAGTAACAGACGCTGTTGCGGATCTAAAGTCAGAGTCTCACGGGGAGAGATCTCAAAAAACTGGGGGTCAAACTGATCCACCTCAGCGAGAAAGCCCCCCTCACGGGTGGACATTTTGCCAGGGGACTGAGGATCTGGGTCGTAGTAGCGATCTCGATCCCAGCGGTCGGATGGGACAGGAGAGATGGCGTCGGTCCCGTTGCGCAGAAGCTGCCAGTAGGATTCAGGTGAGTTGGCCCCTCCCGGAAAGCGGCAGCTCATCCCGATCACGGCAATCGGCTCAGTCTGGGCATGTTCGAGGGCAGAGAGCCTGGCTTTGGTCTCGCGAAGTTCGACGAGAGCTTTTTTGATGATGGAGTCTTTGTCTAGCCCTGCAGAGGGGGATTGGGTCATGGCTAAGTCTCCGTCATTCCTGGGATAGTTCCTGAGCTAGCAAGGCCAATGCCTCATCTTCACTCAATGTGGCAATATCTTCATAACTCTGGCGAGGGACATTCCGATCTAACTCTTTTTCAGACCCAGCCGCCCCTAATTCTAAAACTTTTTCTGCCAAATGATTAACCAGATCCTCAAGAGTAGGGTAGTCAGAAGGTGAACGACAGGTTACGCCAATCAGGACAGTAGGGTGGGTAATCATTTGCCGCGAGGTTGAGGCAGATTTCTTAACAAGCAAGATTATTGTTAAAATTACAGATCATAAGCATGGCCTACTTAGAGCCATGAGAACCTGTATACTTGATAACCCGATGCTATCGCTTCTATAATCAGATGGCTGCACATGCGACAGTGATGGATTCACCACACTATCATTATTGATGGAGGATTTACCTGCATGGCTAAACTCATACTCAAGATCCGCGAGTGGAAAATTGTTTGGCTAAGGCATTTAGTGCTTCGCACATTGATTTTCATAGGCTTTATCTTTACAAAACTAAGCTACCTTTACCAGAGAAGATCAGAAACAGATTCCCTGTTCGCTGGAATAATCATATGTGGTGGACTCTTTTTCAATCAGGAGGAGAAAAACTATTTGTTGAATATTATTGTGAGTTCGTACAGCCCGCTTCATTCTCACCAAAAGCAAAGGTTGCTGAAGAGCTTCTTCTAACAGAGGAGCAAATTCAGTTCTTCTATGAAAACGGATATTTAGGTCCCTTCGATGTTCTTTCTGATGCAGAGGTTCAGAACCTACTTGACTATGCTGCGGAGGTTAACCGGACTGAATCCAGAGTACTCAGCGTCACTGAAGAGATGTTACCTGAGGGAGCAGGGCAAGGGGGTTTAGAGCGAGCTCGTTTCGCCTTTAATGCCCGCGATCGCCACCTTGATTCTCCAAAGCTTTTGGACATTATTAGGAAACCCGAGATTGTTGAGAGATGCGCCCAGTTGCTCGGTGCAGATCTTATGGTTTGGAGAAGTCAATTTTTTGCCAAGCAACCTGGTGAGGAAGGCTCTGCACTCCACCAGGGAGGCACATTTATGTCTGAAAATTTGCGGGATCATGTACTTCAACCACCAGACATCAGGCAGCTTTATGAAGTGAACTGTTATGTTGCCCTCACTAACACAACTGAAGAAAATGGATGTTTAGTTGTGTTTCCTGGGACACACAAGCAAATTTATCCCATCTCTGTTGAGCCTTACCATCCTGAGACACACACATTTACTCCTGGGGAATGGTGGAAACCTAGACGTTTTCATGGCTACGTAGTTGGGATGGACTACCCTATTGATCCTGCAAACGCTGTCAAGATGGAAATGAAAGCAGGTCAATTTTTTATGTTTACTGAGCGTCTCATTCATGGTTCGGTTGACAATGTATCAACAGACAAATCACGTTTAGCCCTTTCTTTCCGCGTGATCAGGCCTGACACAAAAGCCTATACGGATGAAATGCTTAAACTTGGCTTAGAAACTGGAGGGGGAGGGATTAAAGGACTGAAGCTAGATAACTGGCGAGCGATTATGCTTCGTGGTGAGGATCGATATGGATACAACCGGACAGAGCCGCTTACCTTCACCGGAGCGAAATCTGAGTTGGATATGGAAGAAAAGGCACCCTTGACAACAGCTTCCCGGTAATTTAAGGGTTGCTGGAAAGCAAGCGTAGCAGTTGATCTTGTTGCAAAGGATATCAGCTGCTATGTTTCTGACTCAGACACTGATTAAGTTGATCCATCGTGAACCTCACCAAAGATTCGTCGGTAAGCAGATTAAAATGATTACCCGGTAGAATATACGTGTTGACCTCCGTAGCCCATTCACTCCATCCACCATCTTCATCGAGTTCAGTGAATTCTTGCCCATCAATGACTGCGGTTCTAAAAAATGTAACGGTTCCTGGATAGGGTTGCAGTTCATAGTTACGCAAACACTTGGAAAATCGTACAATTGACTTCCGGACAGGGAAGAGAATGTTGTAACCAAATAGCCAAGACCGAGTCACAAATGATCTTATCCACTGTACTGTGCTTAAATCATCTTCTTCGTCATTCATTTCTTTATAAGTCTTACTAAACTCCACAAACATTGATTTTAGTTTGTCTAGTAGATCAGAGAGACTCTGACGCGAGTTTTGCTGCTTAACTAATGTCAATGTACGCGGGTTTACATCCATAACCAGAAGTAATTTGACCTCTTCACCCTGTAGTTTCAATTGTCGAGCAATTTCATACGCAACGAAACTACCTCCAGAATAGCCACCAACCTGATAAGGACCTGCAGGTTGAATCAAACGTATATCTTCGATGCAAGCCTTAGCCACGTCTTCCATATTTTCGTAAGTGATCACCTTTTTCTGATTTGCTTGATCTACAAATGGTCTTAAAGCATAGAGGGGTTGCTCTGGAGATAAATAGGGAACCATTTGGGTGAAAACATAGGCGTGATTGCCCAACCCACTTGCCATAAACAGCGGAATGTTATCTCCTGAAGGTTTGAGGGGTACTAGCTTTGAGCCTCTGGGATCGATCCCCAGCCCCCATCGCCAGCAAGCTGCTAAACCCTCAATGGTCGGAGCAGAGGATAACAGAGGAAGGCTGAGGGGTCTTCCCAAACGTTTTTTGATCAGGGCAGCCAGCTTAAGAGCTAGTAAAGATGTTCCCCCTAGCTCAAAAAAATTATCCTGAACCCCAATAGGCTTATAATCAAAAATCTCTTCCCAGATTTTTACAAGCTTTGCTTCCAGATCATCTCGGGGAGGAATATAAGTTCCCTGAGAAGGTGTTACTGACAACATATCTGCTATCTGTTGCTGCCATTCTAAGATTTCTTCTTGTCGGTTTCTCAGTTCGGAAATCTGCAGATCTGGATTTGCTGCAATGGCATTCAGTATGAGTATATATCCCTTAGTAAGATGTGAAATCATTCCCTCATCAAAGAGAGATGACTGATACTCAAATGCCCCCTGAATTGATCCAGGCTGTTCAGCCAGCGTTAGACTTAACTCAAAGTTAGAAGACGCTCGGCTAACCTCAAACTGAGTAACAGATAGGTCTGACTGGCTCAATGGTTGAGTAATCTTTGGCAGGACAGTAAACAAAACTTTTGTCAAAGGCACATGCGATATCCCTGGAAGTTCCGCGATCTGCTGGAATGGTAAATCCTGATGATTAAATGCTCCCAGCACCTGAGACTTCACTTGAGCTAGGAAGTCAGTGAGTTTTTCGTTTTCTGAAATCTGAATTCTGACTGGCAATATATTATTAAAATATCCAATCAGATTCTTAGTTAAAGAATGATTTCGGCAAGCTCCAGGCGTACAAATTATTAGATCATCCTGATCCAGGCAATAATGGAATAATAAGTAGAGTCCTGAGAATAGGACAATAAACATGGTTGTATCTTGAGTCAGACTGAGATCTCTAAGACTCTCAGTGAGTTCTTTAGATATCTGGATGGGATAAGATGAACCGACCTGATTTCTTTGAGTCAAACTCATTGGCTTACTTGTCGGCAACTTTAGCCCCGAGATAGGCACTTTTAATTGTTGCTGCCAATATGTGATTTTTTCCTCCAGGACTGTTTCGTTCAGCCATTGGCGTTGCCATGCTGAATAGTCGGCATACTGAATAGGGAGCTTTGGTAGTGAAGGTTGTTGACTATCAGTAACTGCTCGATAAATTGTTTGTATCTCACTAAACAATAGGTTGATTGACCAGCCATCAATAGCAATATGATGGAATACGAACAGCAAGATAAATGTGTCTGGGTCTGGAAGTCTAATCAGCTCAGTTAGCAGCAGGGGGCCGAGTTCCAAATTAAAGCGGTGACCTCGTGCCTTCTCAACAATATTCTGGATCTCTAAGTGGACTTGACTTTCTAGTAGCTCGCTGAGATCGTGAGTTGAGATATTCCAGGGCTGCGGAGGATGAATCAGCTGTACAGGTTGCCCATCAACAAGCGAAATAGTAGTTCTCAGAATTTCATGTCGTCGAACTACTTCACTGATCACTTGCTCAAGGATAGTGATGTCAAGAGGTCCAGAAACCTTAAAGGCCATAGGAACGTTGTATATCGTACTGGAGGGATCTAGGGTCAACAGCTGCCACAGGCGTTCCTGGCCAAGTGACAGAGGCAGAGGCTGCTCCCGAGAGACGACGGGGATCGGTGTTTCAGTTGCTGTTTGCTGAACAGCAGTTAACCATTTAAGAATTTCTGGCTTATGCCTGGCGATCTTCTCTTTTAGCTCTGGTGTTAGCGAGCCTTTTGGAGCCTTAATATTGAGATTACCTCCATCAATGGATAGCTTAATACCCTGCTCAGCAAGATGTTTGAGGAAAGCCGTAACCATTAACTCGGGCTGCAAAGTGCTTTGGCTTGATTTTGAATGAATGCTCATAGGGTGATCTCCTCCATTTCCTCATCAACAGGCTCTGATATTTGCTGCACAATTTCCTTCTGGGTTATCTGTTCAAGCATGAAACTTACTAGCTTGTGGATAGTCGCATTTCCGATCAGTTGCTCTAATGGAACATCAAGATTTAGATCCATTCTTATCTGGTTTCTTAATTCTACGCTAACTAATGAATCAACTCCTAAACTTCCAAGAGACTTATATGAATCTAAAGAGCTATACGTGGAAAATCCAAGCGTTGTTGAGATCTTTTTGGCGAGATAACTCATCAGTCTTTCCTGGCGAAGATTCTCTTCCAAAGCGAGTAACGTTTCTAATGTCTCCTTATCATCATCATCAGAAGTTGTGGATGCAATGCCAATAGTTTGTACTTGATCTTGACTGACCTTGGTCTGGAGATCTACAAAGAAATCCATCAGTACTGGTGAGTTCACATTGACTTTTGTCAGCGATTCCCAATGAATTGGCGCTACACCTATCTGTGCTGAACCTTCACCCAGCAAATGACTGAGAATTTCCAGTCCTTGCCCTGGAGTGATGCTGCCCATTCCCTTCTCTTCGACGCGCCGATCAGCACCTCGTTCTGCTGCCTCTCCAATTTTAGACCAGGCTCCCCAGTTGATACTCATGCCAGGTAGCCCCTGCCCCTGCCTCCAAAAGGCAAAGGCATCCATAAAGGCGTTGGCAGAAGCATGATTAGCCTGTCCAGCAGAACCTAGCAACGCTGCGGTGGAAGAGAACAACAGGAAAAAGTCTAGAGGTTGTTTCAGAGTCAGCTTGTGTAAATGGATGGTTCCTTGAACTTTAGGGGCCCAAACCTCAGCGAATTTCTCCCAGGTTTGTTGCTGCAAGATCCCATCCGAAAGTAGCCCGGCTGCATGGATCACTCCCCTCAAGGGAGGCATGGTTTGGGTGATATTGTTGATGACTGCTTCCATCTGCTCCAACCGAGACACATCAGCCTGAGCAACGATCACTTGTGCTCCTGTCTTCTGGATCTTCTCAAGTTTCTCAATGACGTCGGATTCTTCTGCTGGACGGCGGGAGATCAGGATCAGATGCTGTGCTCCACGTTCTGCCATCCACTCAGCAATCAGCAATCCTAGCCCCCCTAACCCTCCTGTGATCAGGTAAGTTGCATCGGCTGCAAATCCGGGCTCGGTAGCAGAAAAACACTCTGACTGGGAAATCACGATCTTTCCCACATGCTTACCTTTCTGCATATGGCGGAAGGCACTGACAGCTGCTTCAATCGGAAAAACCTGTTTGGGTAGCGGGGTTAACTTGCCCAGCTGAAACAGTTGCAGCAGATCTTTCAGCATTGACTGAATCAGGTGGGGTTGTTCAATGCTGGTTTGCACCAGATCTACGAGAAAATAACTAACATCAGGCCTGAAGTTGGCCACCTGTTCTGGTTGGAGAATGTCACGTTTTCCAATTTCAATAAAGCGTCCCTTATTGGCCAACACAGAAAAACTTTGGGTAACAAAATCTCCCGCCAGAGAATTGAGCACGATATTAACTCCGGCTCCGTTAGTGATTGCCTGGATCTGATCGGCAAAGGTCAGATCGCGGGAATTAAGCACATGCTTCACCCCCTTGGCCTTAAGAAAATCCCACTTTCCAGAACTGGCGGTGGTAAAAACTTCTGCACCTGCCAGTTGGGCTAACTGGATCGCCGCCTGCCCCACTCCACCTGCCCCAGCATGGATTAAGACTCGATCTGCAGATGAAATGTGAGCCAAATGATCAAGGGCGTAATAGGCTGTCAAAAAGACACTGGGAATGGTGGCTGCTTCTTCATAGCTGAGCTGTGCGGGTTTAGGGACTACCATCTGGGCGTGAACGGTCACCCAGTGACTGAAGCATCCTCCCACCAAGGCGATCACAGCCTCCCCAACCGCTAGATCTGTTACTTCTGGCCCAACCGCAACGATCACCCCGGCACATTCCAGTCCCAATGAGCCTGCCTCACCAGGGTAGAGCCCCAGCGCATTCAGTACATCACGAAAATTGAGGCCTGTTGCTTTGACTTCCACCTCAACCTCGCCAGGGCCAGGTGGGCGGCGAGTACAAGGACGCAAATACAGATTCTCCAGTGATCCCTTCTGGTGCACATCCAGCTCAAAGTTTTCTGCATTTGGTAAAACGAGTCTGGAATCCAGTTCGGTCTTGAGGGATAAGCGATGTCGCTGTAGACGAGCTACGTACCGGATCTGGTGACGGAAGGCTACCTGTTCTTCTATTTGGCGCGACCAGATCTCTGTCAGCAATGCTTCAGTCTGATATGGGTCAAAAGGATCCAGATCAATACGAACACAATTGAGTTCTGGATACTCAAGTGCAATGACTTTACCCATGCCCCAGAGGGGAGACTGAACAAAGGCGGGAACGGATGGGCAGAGGTTCGGTTGCTCAGAATCATGGCTATGAATAGGCTGACTACCCTGAGTTACAACCCGTAGCATTGGGGGCTGAGGCAACGGCTGCCTTCCCAGAGCTTGCAGCAGATATAGCAAGCTGCCGCACCCCTGCGTGAAATGATCATCAGCTCTGTCGTCAGCATGTTGAAGCACATCCAGACTCCAAAGATGTACCACACCCTGCACATTTAGGTTGCGGCTGATCTGGATTTGCAGCAACTGATCATAGTCCGAAGCAGCAGCGGGATTGAGGCAAAATTCTGCGGTACCCTGCTCAGCAAATTGACTGCCCGCATAGACCAGAGTATAGTTGTCCCCTTCGGTACGAAGTCGCTTTGCCAACTGCAGACCGACTCCCCCCCGATCCGCGAAAATTAACCAGTGGCGGGATGAAGACGTGGGTGTGGCAGCGTGGGCCATGATGACTGCCTGAGAAGATGACTCAGACCCTGGCCACTTGATCACCTGCGTCTGAGCAAATCCCACGTCTGTGAGCAGGGCCTGCCATTGTTCCTGATCAAGCAGTGGATAATGAGGGCGTAGATCTGTATCTTCAAAGCGCCACCAACCTTCTTGCAGGCCAAACACCAGGTCCAGCCATCGCTGGGGTAGGGTTGCCTCCAGAAGTATCAGCATTCCACCTGGGGCCAATAGCTCTAACAAATGAGAGAGGGACTGACGCAGATCTTTGGTGGCATGAACTACGTTCGCAGCCACAATCAGGTCGTGGCTATGCCGCTCATATCCCTGGGGGGTGGGGTCTCTCTCTAGATCTAGAACCTGATAACGAATAAAGGGATAGTCCTGAAACTTTTGCTGAGCCCGATTAA
>JAAUUJ010000173.1 GCA_012030715.1 Synechococcaceae cyanobacterium SM2_3_1
GGAAATGACAGGGATCGAGGTGGCGCGGCAGGTGTGGTCAGAACGACCTCATGCCCGGATTGTCTTCTGGTCGCATTTTGCCGATGAGGTGTATGTGCGCGAACTGCACAAGATTGTGCCGCCCCAGACGGTGTATGGCTACCTGCTCAAGAACTGCACCGATGAAAAATTGATCAGCGCCATCCAGGCGGTCCTCCAGGATGAACAGTGTGTCATTGATCGAGAAGTCAGAGGGGTGGACTCCCGCTCACAGAATAAGATCACGGGCCTGAGTGATGCCGAATATGAGGTGCTGATCGATATTGCCCTGGGACTGACGGATCAGGCAATTGCGGGGCGGCGATTTCTTTCGCGGCGAGGGGTCACCAACCGACTGCGCAACCTCTATGACAAGCTGGAGGTGAGCAATGACCAGATCGAGAGTGATGAGTGGGGAACCACCTTCAGTTTGCGGGCCAGGGCGATCCGGTTGGCCTTTCAACGGGGGCTGATCAATGCCCAACTCCTGGATGAAGAGGAGATCGAACTGGACAAGTGGCTGAGCCGCTACCGTCTGGAGCCTCTTGATTAGAAGGCTGGGCGTATGGGTCCTCAAGATAGTGGGCGGAAACGGGTAGGGAGTGCATTCAAGTAAACATGGATCCTCAGGAATTTCTGACCCGCTATGCCTCCGGAGAACGTGACTTCGGCCCTATTGAGTTGATCAAGGTCAACCTGCAGGCTGCAGATCTGGTCGAGGTGAATTTACAGGGATCCTGCCTCAGCCGTGCTGATTTACGCGAGGTTCGTCTGGGCAAATCCAAACTCAGTCATGTCAATTTCACCCACGCCAATTTGAGTGAGAGTCTCCTGTGGGGGGCAGATTTGAGTCACGCCGATCTCAGTTTTGCCGACATGCGAGAATCCGATCTCTGTGGGGCCAAGGTGGTGGGGGCTCGATTAATTGAGACCAGATTGCTGAAAGCTTGCCTGGGCGGGGCCAACATGAACCATGTAGATCTCTCGAGGGCATTGCTGATTGAAGCTGATTTGCGTCCCACGTCTGATAAGAAAACCGATCTGGGTCATGCCTTGCTGGTAGGTGCAGATCTGAGCTACGCCAATCTCAGTGGTGCCATGTTAAGGCGGGCCAACCTGCAGGGGGCTAAACTTTGCCGTGCCCATTTGGGAATGCCAGCTCTGGATCCTTTTTTCCAGACGGATATGCGGGAGGTGAATTTGCAGGGAGCTGATCTGAGCTATGCCAGTTGTTATGGAGTGCAATTCCAGAATGCCAACTTATATCGGGCCGACTTGACCGGAGTGGCTCTCCAGGATTGTGATTTTCAGGGAGCGGTGATGCCGGATGGGTCGATCCATGACTAGGGGGATCGTCCTGCCTAAGGTTGATGGCAAAATTCAGAGTTCCTTTGGACTATTTTGGCTTCGCTGAAAAACGATCTCAAAACGGGATCTCTTCTTCCTCTTCTTCGGTGGGAGCCGGGGTCGGTGGATCAACTGGAGTAAGGATCTCGGGTTCTGGGGGTGGATTGAGATCCTCCACACCATCCTGGGGTTCCAGCGGACGTTCCAGAGCCAGAATGTCATTCTCTTCAGGATCGATCATCACCCCATTAAAAAAAGAGGCAAATCGTTTGGCCGCCTGCTCCAGTTCATCCAGATCCATGACGGCATGATGGGCAGTCTGGGCTGTTGGGGAGATCTCGACGATGGGGGCATGGGGGGGGTCGGAGGGAACTGGTGGTGGAACTGAAGGAGCTGCAGGGGTGGGATCAGCAGGTTGAGCGGTACTGACTGCAGGTGCTGGGGAATGACCCGATGAGGGAGGGGGGGGGACTGGGTTTAGGTGGGATCTGTACCGTGAACTTGAGCTGCACCGATCGCCCTAATAGATCTTGAATTAACGGCTTGATCTCACTGGCCTTGGACTGAGCCTTCTCGGCAAATCCCTTCGGAAACCCTAAAGTGACCTCAGTGGGAGTCTCGGAAGTCACACCTCCCATCTGGATCAGGGCTTTGGTCAGGGGGTGCTTGATCCGACCCAGAAACTCCTGCCACAAACTTTCTAATGTGGAGGGCTCGGGGGATGGGGAGGCAACGGCAGCAAGGGGAGGGACTTCGACAGGGGTAGACGCTGGCGGTACAGGAGTCAGTGGAGTCGGGGGCGGCGATCCGTTGTTCACTGAGGAGGGTGGGGAAGCTAGAGCTGGGGCGGGAGTCACTGGAGCTTTGGGAGCAATAGATGGTAGAGGTTGAGGCTGTTGCCATTGCTGGATCAGGTCCAGGAGCGTAATCTCCAGCCAGAGACGAGGTTGATGGGTTTGCCGGATCTGGGGTTCTGCCTGGCGCAGATGGGACTGGGCTTGCAAAAGATTGGTAGCGGAGTAGGTGGAGGCGCGCTCGCGCAGAGCTTCCCAGGTGTCCTGAGTGAGGGCAACCAGATCCTGGCGGTTGGGGGCGGTGTGAGCCAGCAGAAAATCGCGGTAGAAGCCCACCAGATTCTGAAGCAGGATCAGAGGTTCTTTGCCGTGATCCAGAAGTTGCCGTGTGAGGGTGAGCACCTGGTCTACTTCTCCCGCCTGAATGGCATCGGTCAGTTGCAGCAGTTGTCGTTCTGGGACCGCCCCCACCAGATCCCAGACGGCCTCCAGTGTGATCTCCCCTTCCAGCAGACTGAGCTGATCCAGCAGACTTTCGGCATCCCGCAGTCCCCCTTGCGACAGCTGAGCAATCAGTTCTACAGCCTCGGGTAGAATCGGGATCTTTTCCTGCTGAGCAATGTGGTGCAGGTGCTCCACCATGGCCCCGAGAGGGATGCGGCGATAGTCGAACCGTTGACAGCGAGAAATAACGGTGGGCAAGACCCGTTGTGGATCCGTGGTAGCCAGAACAAAAATTACCCGTTCGGGAGGCTCTTCAAGTGTTTTTAAGAGGGCATTGAATGCGGCAGTGCTCAGCATATGGCACTCGTCGATGATGTAGATCTTGTAGCGCCCACTCACCGGAGCAAATTGGGCCCGTTCAATCAGTTCGCGGATATTGTCTACACCTGTGTTACTGGCCGCATCAATTTCAATCACATCCAGAGCCGATCCCTGGGTAATGGCGCGGCATTGAGCACACACCAGACAGGGCTCAGAAGTAGGCCCCTGCTCACAGTTGAGAGATTTGGCCAGAATCCTTGCCGAAGAGGTTTTCCCGGTGCCACGGGGGCCACAAAAGAGATAGGCAGGGGCAATTCTGCCCAGGCGAATGGCATTGGCCAGGGTTCTGACGACCGCGGTCTGCCCAACTACATCGGCAAAGCGCTGGGGCCGATACTTATGATGCAAAGGTTCGTAAGCCATCCCGGGGATCCGTACCCAGTGTTCGCGCTGCTTGCCAAGGGTTATGCTAACCTACCCCGGATATGCTCACTCGGTTGGGTGTAGCATCAACGCTAGACTAGTTGCAGGAGGAGACAGGCTTCCTCTTCTCATCTTTCATGATTGCAGTATTGCCCAGGATGCGCAGGAGTAAGAATCGAGCATGGCTTCCAGCTTCTCATTTGATGTGGTCAGTGACTTTGATCGGCAGGAACTTGTGAATGCAGTCGATCAAACGATCCGTGAGATCAAGTCCCGCTATGACCTGAAAGACTCTAACAGCGAGGTGGAGCTTGAGGCGGAGTCTATCACGGTGATCACCAACAATGACATGAGCCTGAATGCGATCCGCGATCTGTTGATGACCAAGGCAGTGAAACGCAACCTGGACCTGAAAATTTTTGACTCCCAGGAGCCAGAAACCGCCTCCGGGAACCGCGTGCGTCAGGTGATCAACCTGAAAAAGGGATTGATGCCACCCTGGCCAAGCAGATCTCTAAAGAAATCCGAGATGCCTTTAAAAAAGTCCAGCCCTCAATTCAGGGGGATGCAGTCCGGGTGACAGCGAAATCTAAAGACGAGCTGCAGGAAGTGATCCAGCTGCTCAAACAGGCGGACTACCCCGTTGCCTTGCAGTTTACGAATTACCGCTAGTCAAATCTGCATCGCTCAGGTTTACACTTGGGTCAGCAAGGATAGATCAAAAAGGGCAAGGGCGCCTGAGAGGGTGAGAAGTCCTCGTACCGCTTGCTTCCCAGATTTGTGATGGTGCGCATCCCGTAGCTGGATCCAATACCCCGGCAGTGCGTCCAGACTCTGATGCAGTGCTTGTTGAGCTTGGGGAAGTTGGTCATGAATCTGCCGCACAATATTCTGAGATTTCTGTTGCAACACCAGAGACAGAGTAGACTGCTTTGCTAAAGAGACAGGCAGAGCGGCCAGAGAGCCAGGCTTAGGGGACAGGGCAGTTGGTGTCCGATCGGACGGGAGAGTCGGTGAAGGCATGGCTCAGGTCCAAGAGGTGAATGGCATAAACTTGATCATAAACTTGACCGCTTGAGAGCTAAATCACCCATTTGAGGGGGTAAACCTCAGCTGGAGGGCTTTTTACTGGGAAAAACTTCTTTGAAGAGAATGTCTGGGACGGTGAAGCGCTTGGGTTTGGGCTGATGTGGGATCCGCTGGGGATGCTGAGTTGCAGCCTGGGTGTCTTTGAGTCCCTGCCGCGCTTCTTGATGATCTGGATCCAGTTTCAGGACACTTTTGTAATCTGCTCGCGCCATCCCTAAGTTATTAAGAAGTTTGTGAATACGCGCCCGAGTCAGGTAGTACTCCAGCACACTGGGATCTTTGTCGATGGCCAGGGTTAAATACTGGATTGCACCTTTGTAGTTTGCGGCATCAATAATATTGAGGGCCTGCTGGAAGCGACGCTGAGCCTCCTGTTGTGCCTTCAGGGAGAGAGGTTTGGAGAACGGGGAGGTGTCTTCTTCCATTTGTGATGCCGCCAGAATATCCCGCAGCCCCTGCAGAGCTTCGCCATGATGGGAATCTAAAAGGATAACGTTATCGTAATCCGCTCGAGCGTTTCCAGGTTGCCCAGTTTGCGGCAGAGGCGTGCACGGGCCAAATGGTACTCAATATTGTGGGGATCTGCATTGATGGCTTGACTCAGGAGCAGCACCGCTTTGGGCTCTTGCCTGGTTCCCATCAGTTCTTGAGCCTGCTGAAATAGTTGGGCGGCGATCTCTTCTGGGGGAAGGGTTGGTCGCCGAGGGGGGGGAGGAGATTGGCTGGACCGAGTGCGAGAAGTCACCGACAGTTGCAGGATCTCCTGTAACCCCTGGAGCGCCTCCTGATTGCGGGGATCCATCTGGATCACCTGGTCATAATCGCCACGGGCCAGATCAATTTCCTGCATCAGGCGATAGACACGGGCTCGAGTTAAGTAATAGCTAACCTGATTGAGATCCTTACTGATGGCGCTGGTGAGATTCTGGACAGCGGCTTCATAGAGTTCTTGATCAATCAGCTCCAGAGCTTGCCGATAGCGTTTGCGAGCCTCTTCACGCGGATGGGACTGGGGGGCCGGTGTAGGGCGGAGCTGCTGGAGTTCCTTGAGTGCCTCAGGATGGTCTGGATCCAAACGCAGGACCTGATCATAGTCGGCCTGAGCCCGCTCCTGATAGTCTTGCTTGCGGTTCAAACGAGCTCGCAGGAGATAGTATTCCGGTCGCGGATCACGGGCAATGGCGATGCTGAGGTGATAAACGGCCTCTTGATCCAGGCCCCTTTTGATCAAGCGCTCAGCTTCCTGGAAACGTTTGCGGGCTTCCTTGTGGAAATCGACGGGGGGGGAGGAAGAAGCGGGAGAAACAGCGGGTTGCTCCTGGGAGCGAGGTAGTGGGGTCGATGCTGTTGTGGTCCTGCGAGTATCAATTTTCTGAGTAAATTGGGCAGACAGCGCTGCCAGGATATCCTGCAACCCCTGACGAGCTTCTCGGTGACGTGGCTCCAGATGGATGGCCTGTTCATAGTCAGCCCGAGCTGATTCGAGATCCCCGAGTTGGCGCTGGACAAACGCTCGCTGCAAATAAAAGTCAATACAAGTGCTATCTTTACGGATTGCCAGATTCAGCGATTTCAGGGCTGCTTGCAGCTGCTGCTGCTGGATCAGCTTTTCAGCCTGCTGGGCATAGGCCTCAGCTTCTTGCCTGAGTTCAGGCCCCGGCAGACTATTTTGTTGAGAATGCGTCGAGATCAGCGGTCGACTCGCACGGTATACACCGCCGCTATCACTACTCAGCAACAGATAGGCCAGATTGATCTGGCTGAGCAGATGAATCACCTGTCCGCACTGATCTAATGAGGTGTAGGTTCGAGTACTGAGGGCGGTAATCAGACGAGTGTAATCCTCCTGCAGCCTGGCAGACTCAATCAGACGGAAGATCTCTGGGGAAGGGCTCACCAACCGCAGCAGGCTTGGCTGTTCCTGACTCAGCTTTTTCCCTAGCAGTTGCAGGGTCGTATCATACTCTGTCTTATCAGCAGTTTTGAGCAAAATTTGCTTGGCTGGATTCACCATTTTGGCCAGGATCTGGGTGGCCTGGTCGCCAGCAGCAGATCGTTCCACCAATCCTGAGCGCAGGGCCATGGCGGTGCGGTGATAGGCCTGCTTCACATCCTCCTGATTGGCAAATAAAGGTGCCCCCAGGATCGCATAGTGGTCGATCTTGTGGGCGAAGACTCCCTCAGTCAATTGGGGTAGTGACGAAGTCGAGGCCATAGCTCAAGAGCAGGACAATTTAAGGAACAGGTGATCTAAGTTTAAGCCTAGATGAAATTAGGGCAGATCTGTTGTTAGCTTAGCAAATCCTAGTCTCTGATTATCCGCAATCTTGACGAGCAAGATAACTACCTTGAATATACCGTGTAAATACTGCATTTTGGTAGGAATACCTAGCTCTTTGCAGTGATCTTATCCTTACCCTCTAGAGTGCCCCCGTTAACCCCGTAGGGAACGAGGCCGCTTGCGGATCCGATTTCGGCGATCTTCCCTGTTTGCCGTTGAGGAAGCCTAGGATTAACGTTGATGTGAGATTCTAGACCACCAGCCTGACTGGATTTCACATTCCCCTGCTGGGTTGCAGGATCGCCTTCTTCACTCACTTGCTTTTTCCCATGGTTACAACTCTCTCTGCCCCAAGCTTCCCGATGACCGCAGTCGTTGGTCAGGACCGAATCAAGCTGGCTCTGTTATTGGTAGCCGTGGATCCAGGCTTAGGGGGAGTAGCAATTGCTGGGCGTCGGGGTACCGCAAAATCGGTCCTGGCCCGTGCTATCTATGCCCTGCTTCCCCCCATCGAAGTGGTGCAGGGATCCTTCTGTAATGACGATCCCGCTCAACCGGACACCTGGTCCGATGCAACGCGCCAGTGCTATGGAGCAGCCGCTCAACCAGACCGAGTGGTGATCCCTGCACCCTTTTTGCAGATTCCGCTGGGGATCACGGAGGATCGCTTGCTGGGATCCATTGACGTCAGTCAGTCCGTGAAGACGGGGGATAGCATTTTCCAGCCTGGACTGTTGGCCAGTGCTCATCGTGGGGTGCTCTACATCGATGAGATGAATCTGCTGGAGGATCAGATTGCTAACTTACTCCTGACGGTCGTGAGTGAGGGGATCAACCGCGTGGAACGCGAAGGGATCAGTATGCAGCACCCCTGCCGTCCTGTGCTGGTGGCCACCTACAACCCTGAAGAAGGTGCTCTGCGCCCCCACCTGCTGGATCGGTTCGCCATGGTCTTGCCTGCAGATGAACTCGGGGATCTGGAGGAACGGATGGAAGCGGTGACGCGGGCCAGTGCGTTTGCAGACAATCCATTGGTGTTTCTGGAACCCTATGCCGAAGAGATCGAGGATCTGCGCACCCAGATTGTGCTGGCACGGGAATGGTTACCCCAGGTGCGAGCCACTCCTGATCAGATGGGTTATCTGGTGGAAGAAGCTCTCAGAGGCAATGTGCTGGGACATCGGGGGGAGCTGTTTGCTCTGCGGGCTGCCAAAGCGATGGCGGCTTTAGAGGGACGGACCTTTCTGACGGCGGATGATCTGCAACAGGCAGTACAACTGGTGTTGATTCCCCGCAGCAATTATGACGAGTCTCTGCCGGAACCCCCTCCTAGCCCGCCCCCCCACCCCTCCTCCGGAGCAGGATCAGCAAACCGAAGCGGAACCTCCAGAAGAAGAGGATGATCAGGAGCAATCTTCCACCCCTGATCTGCCAGAAGAATTTGTCTTTGCCCCCGATAGTGTGGCCCTGGATCCCCAGTTGCTGGCCTTTGCGCAGTCTCTGCACCAGCAGGGTAAATCTGGATCTCGCAGCCTGGTTTTCAGTCTGGATCGGGGTCGTTATGTTAAGCCAGTCCTGCCTCAGGGGCCCAATCCCCGCATTGCAGTCGATGCAACCCTGCGGGCCGCTGCCCCCTATCAGAAGGCGCGCCGCCAGCGCTATCCCGATCGCAAAGTGATTGTCGAGGAGGGGGATATTCGCAGCAAACGCCTGGCCCGCAAGGCAGGGGCCCTGGTGATCTTTGTGGTCGATGCCTCTGGATCGATGGCTTTAAACCGGATGCAGTCGGCAAAAGGAGCGGTGATCCGGCTGTTGACTGAGGCCTATCAAAATCGGGATAAGGTGGCCCTGGTTGCCTTTCAGGGGGAGCAGGCCCAGGTGTTGTTGCCTCCCACCCGCTCCATTGAGCTGGCCCGCCGTCGTCTGGAAACTCTCCCCTGTGGAGGTGGATCGCCCCTGGCCCATGCCTTAACTCAGGCGGTCCGAATCGGCTTAAATGCTCGGTCATCTGGGGATGTGGGTCAGGTCATGATTGTGGCCCTCACAGATGGGCGAGCCAATATCCCTCTGAACCGCTCCCTGGGAACCGCTCGCCCCGAGGACTCCGAAGCCCGACATTAAGCAGGAGTTGCGTGACATCGCCAGTGCGTATTCGCAGTCTGGGTC
>JAAUUJ010000174.1 GCA_012030715.1 Synechococcaceae cyanobacterium SM2_3_1
TGTGCATGTGCCGCGACAGGAGGATCTGACCACGGTGGTGGGATCGTTTCCCCAGCTGCAGCCGGGCCAAACCATGATCTTCTGGGGCCAGTGGAAAGAGCATCCCCGTTTTGGTTCCCAGTTCATAGCTAGCCGTTTTCAGGAAACCAAGCCAGCCACCCTCACAGGTATTGAGAAATATCTGGGATCCGGCCTGATCAAAGGCGTGGGTCCAGTCACCGCCCGCCGGATCGTCAATCACTTTGGTCTGGAGACCCTCACCATTATTGAAACCCAGTGTGATCGCCTCAAGGAAGTTCCCGGAGTAGGAGCCTACCGTGTACAGAAGATCCAGGCCGCATGGGAGGAACCAAAAAGCGATTAAAGAGGTGATGCTGTTTCTCCAATCCCATCTCGTCAGTACCACTCATGCCGTCAAGATCTACAAAACCTATGGGGATGCCGCCATCACAACAGTTCAGGCCAATCCTTATCAGCTGGCTCAGGATATCTGGGGTATCGGATTCAAGACAGCGGATCAGATTGCCCAGAATCTGGGGATCCCTGTGGACAGCGATCAACGTCTGCAGGCAGGGCTGAGCTATACCCTGCTTACCGCCACAGAGTCTGGTCACTGCTATTTGCTGATCGAGGACCTGGTGGAGCAGGCGGCAACGTTGCTGGATGTGGCATCACTTCCTGACATCCATGCCCGACTGCTGGAGAATGCTCGCCAACTGGTGCGGGAGGATCGGATGAAGGCAGAACGACTTTCTTCTGATCAGGTGGCCTGTTATCATCCGCCGCTTTACACCAGTGAGGTGGGATTAGCGGAGTGGATCCAGAAGCTGCTGGCCTTCCCATTGACCGTGGATCGAGAGCGGGTGAAATCCTGGCTGCAGCGCTACACCGAGAAATATCAGATCCAGCTTTCTTCAGAGCAGCACCAGGCGGTTCTGCTTGCGGCCCAGAGTCGAGTTTTGATTCTGACGGGGGGACCGGGAACAGGCAAAACCACCACCACCCGCACGATCACTGCCCTCTGGCAAGCGATGGGTAAGACGGTTCTGCAGGCTTCACCCACCGGGCGAGCAGCCCAACGATTGGCGGAGGTGACTGGGCAGGAGGCAAAAACCTTGCATCGGTTACTGGAATTTGATCCGCGCACCTTCAATTTCAAACGTGATCAAGACAATCCCTTGCCTGCGGATGCTGTGGTGGTAGATGAAGTCTCCATGATCGATGTGGTCCTGGCCTACAATCTTTTCAAAGCTATTCCTTTCACAGCACAGGTGTTGCTCGTGGGAGATCAAGATCAGTTGCCCAGCATTGGGCCAGGCCATGTTCTCGGAGATCTGATCGCCTGCGGACGGGTGCCCACGGTGCGGCTGACACAGGTATTTCGACAGGCAGCCCAGAGTTTGATTATCACCAATGCCCATCGCATCAACCAGGGATCTATGCCCAAACTGGTGGTAGATGGGGGCGACTGCCGTTTTCTGGAGGCCAGGGAACCGGAGCAGGTGGTGGACCGAATCCAGACTTTAATCACGCAGGACCTGGCAGACTGGGATCCGCTGCAGGATGTGCAGGTGCTCTGTCCCATGAATCGCGGATTGGTGGGGGCCAATAACCTGAATACAGTACTGCAGGAGCTGCTCAACCACCGCAGGCAGGCAAATCGCAGCTGGATCGGGGCAAGCGCATCTACCGTCAGGGGGATCGGGTGATTCAACTGCGCAACAACTATGATCTGGGGGTTTTCAATGGAGATCTGGGGCGCATTCTTGACCTCAACCTGGAGGATCAGGAGTTGCAGATCCAGTTTGGGGAGAAAATCGTGAATTACGATATGGCGGATCTGAATGAGCTGGCGCTGGCCTATGCGATCACCATTCACCGCGCTCAGGGATCGGAATATCCGGTGGGGATCCTGCCCATGCACACACAACATTTCCCGATGCTCAGTCGCAATCTGCTCTATACTGGGTTGACTCGTGCTAAGCAGGTGGCTGTTCTGGTAGGAACCCACAAGGCAATTGGGCTGGCAGTGAAGCAGGTGAAGGATCAGGATCGCAACACTTATCTCAACATGCGAATAAAAGCGTCGATCCTCCTCTAGCAGGTTATTGTTCGCTTTACCTAGGGTTTGCTGAAAAACGTTGGTAGATCAGGATGGATAGAAATATCTTGTTAGGGGAATGCCAGTCTCAGCGTCTAATTTCCATGATTTTTGGACGATGCTCAATACCTACGCCTCCTAAAATTCTTATCTTAGTAGTATAAGTCTGCCCGCAATTTGTTCAGAGATGTGATATTTCTTCAAACGTTCTTTGATTTCCTGGATCAGCTTGTCAGGGAATGAGGATTTAGCAAGCTGAGGTCGTTGTTAGGCCATTGATTGAGCAGTATCGGGAAAATAATCGAAATGGGGATGGGAATTGCGCTTGAATTCACGAGAGATAGAAGACTGAGAACGCCGTAATCTGAAAGCAATAACCTGAAAGGGAAATTTCTCAAGAACGCGCCATTGATAAATGAGTTGGCGCTCCTGGGAGCTAAGATGAGAGTAGCTCATGGAGGCAGTTAGATAAGGTTGAGATCGATCAGATTACCTCTGTGAGTCCTTGTAGGGAAGGACATCCTGGGTGATGCACTTCATTTTTAAGTTGGCGATTTCTTAAGGAGAGCAGAATATATAATTCCACCAACAGCTCCCACTAATACAAAAGCTAGCAAAACAGGTAGGATCTCTGCCATTCGGTCAGCCGGGACATTGAGTTGAATGAGCAAGAGAGCCAGACCTACATTTCTGGCAATACTGCCCACCGCCAAAGCAGAACGTTCGTCCAGGTTTGGACCTCCAAGATAGTGCCCAATCACTAGCCAAATCGCAACAACAGGAATACTAACGATAAATGGTGTAGCTCCTACCCCAATTAGAAGATGAAAGGTACTGACCAAGAGCAGAAGGATTAGGGCAATAAAGAGGATATTGGCAATTTTTGTAACACTAGGTTCTAATTTGTTAGCAATATCCGGTAAAATTTGCCGGATCATAATCCCTGCACTAATGGGTAACACTTGGACTGTTACAATAGCTTTCAACACAGCTACTGGATCACTGATAATCGTTGCCGGAAAGATGGCATTGTAAACAAATCCCCAAAATGGAACGGTTATCATTGCCAATATAGAAACAGTTACTTGTAAACTAGCTGCGTAGGAGAAATTCCCCCCTGCCATCACAGCCCTTTTGGTGGTTAAGGGAGCCCCCGGAGCAGCTGCTATCGCAAGCAGTACTCCTCTCAGAGCTGATCCCACTGGAAGGGGAAGTGCTGCAATAATTGCAATGATCGGAGCTAGTACCACCACTGACAGGAAAGAGCGAAGAAATAAGTTTGGTTGCCGCCATAATGATGTGATCTCTCCAAAAGTCTGATTCAGACCCAGGGAAAACATTAAAGAAATCAGGGATAGGGCTACAAGATTTTGGATTAGTTGAGACTCCATGCTGTTTATCCTGAGTAGCGTGAGACGGTAACACTTATGTTAAGTGTACGTGATGCAATCATCCTGGATTTGTTTAGAAATTAGGGTTGGGAGAAACAGGAATATACAGTAATCTGCTTCTTGCAGGTAGAAGGTTCCGATCCATGGATTTGCGCTCCCACGTCCGCACTGTTCCTGACTTCCCTAAAGCGGGTATTCTGTTTCGCGATGTCACGCCTCTGCTCCAGGATCCCATGTGTCTGAAAGAGGTGATCACGCAGATGGCCCAGCACTTCAGCGGTACCCGCGTGGATCATGTGGTGGGGATCGAGTCGCGCGGTTTTATCTTCGGCACACCCCTGGCCTACCATCTAGGGGCGGGATTTGTACCGGTGCGCAAACCCGGCAAGCTTCCCCCTGCAGTTCTAAGCCAGTCCTACAGTCTAGAGTACGGAGAGGATCGGCTGGAGATTCGGGACCAGATCTTTCGCCGCGGGGAACGGGTGATCATCGTGGATGACCTGATTGCGACCGGGGGAACGGCACAGGCAGCGGGGGAACTGGTACAGCAGGCGGGCGGAGAGCTGTGTGGTTATGCCTTTGTGATTGAGTTAGCAGGGTTGCAGGGACGGCAGCGCTTGCCCAAAGATATCCCGGTCCATGTCCTGATCAGCTACGACTGATGGGGTCCAGGATCAGGAGGCTGGCCTTCCCCCACAGGGATTGGCAGGCGGTAAAGCGGGGAGGCAGAGCGATAGGGCACCTTGCCAGCAGGGACATGCTGGGCGGCTGGGGCCAGATGCAGATCCTGATCATCAAAAAAGAGATGGGCGCGGAAGGCTTTCAGAACCTTGGTCTTTTCCACGCCGCCGAGAAAGAAGATCTCGTTCACATATACCCCCAGTGGCGCAGGGTGTTGATCACCCTCATCTCGGCCGGAGCACTGCGGGCCGTAACAATCGCGATCCGCACGGGGGATAGCTCAATGCTGAAGGGAAGCCGATGCTGCAGTCGTGACAGCTTGCGGAGGAGAACTGCGTAGGGGCCATCCTGCATGGGTTCATCCTGCCGCTCATCCTCTACTGACTGAAACCGATCCAGCCCCTCATACTTGTAGACGATCTCACTGCTTTCATCAAAGAGCACCGCATCCCCATCAAAGGCAATCCGCACCTGATCCTCGGGCAGAGCAGGCTTATCGGGAGGGGGGGGCTGCAGGATCGCGGCGGCACAGACCTGACCGTCGATCACCCGCTGGGCATCCTGAACATTGGTGGTCAGGAAGAGATCCACATCAAAGGCATCCAGGTAGTCCACTACCGATTCTCCACCTGTAAAGGCATGGCGGGTAATGGGCAGACCCCGAGCCCGAATGTTGTGAAAAACACGGATCCCGGTTTCCGGGCTGTTGCGGGACATGACCACCACCTCCACCAGGGGCTTTTGCTCTCCCGTCTTCATGTACTGATTCAGACCTAGCAACGCCTTGACCAGGGGCATGCCGGTGCCATCCTCCAGCGGCTCCGCCTCCCGTTCCAGCATGTAGCGACGGTATTCATTGATCGCGGTTTCCCGATCTGCAGCAAACTTTTTTTGAAAGACGGCATCCGCCTCCTTGAGGTCAAACAGCGCTGTGGCTGAGATACCCACCACCAGGGTGTCAGACAGATCAACAGGCATAGCAAGAATCACGATCGGTATGGGGATCAGTGTAGGCCCGTTAAGGAGTTTTTACCTCGAGATCGGAGGATCTTGGGGTAAAAGCCTGGCAGGTAGCTCAAAGGTGCCATCGTCTTCACAGGGAAAATCTAGCGTGCGGATCACTGCGGTAAGGGGCAACTCACCATACAGGTGAGGAAAGCTATCCTCAACATCGGTAGCCCGTTCTTCAATCAGCGGTGCAGAGAGCTGAGCCGGATTAATTTCCAGCAGTACCAGATCCGACTGACCCTGGAAAAATCTGTTGGCTGCAAAGGTTACCTGTTGCAGATGGGAACAGTGAATAAATCCCTCCTGCCTGAGCGAAGCAGGCCTGAGTACTCCATGGGCTTGAGCGGCATCCAGATCCTGTCGGGTTGTGATGTGATAGATGGGATCCATAATTTGTGAGATTCCTGTGGAGGAAGTCAGGAGATCGTCTGCATAGAATGCATTAAATAATCCCGAACTGCTGCATTTTCACACAGTCCCATGGCTCGTTGACAAGCCGCTTGGGCCTCCAGAGAACAACTGAGTTGTTGCAACAGGTGAGCTTTCACGGCCCAGTCCAGGGCTATATCCAGATCCGGTACGTCGATTAGAATATAGCCCCCCAATTGTGCTTTGGTGTCGGCGTAGGGGCCATCCTGCACCTTTCTCTGGCCCTCCAGGAGGCGCACTGTTGTGCCCGTGTGACCAGGTTGCAAAATGCCACCCCCGACATTGACTCCAGACTCCTTCAGGGCAGTGGCATAGGCTTGGTAAGCTCCCCAGTATCGGGCCTGATTTGCCTCATGATTGCGGTTGGCAAACGCCTGTTCGGTTTCATAGATCAAGATCGCGTACTGCATGATCAGCTCCTGTGTGAAAGGCTAGAGGAAAGCATGTGCCGCTTTCTATCTCTACAACGTGCGAACCTGATCGATTTCGACAGCAGCGGCTAACTTTTTTGAGCATTTCATTGCCTGTGCAACCCCATACAGATGCTTTGAATACACCCCCGGGGAAGGATGGATCAAAACCATCACAGGCAGCACCGACAATGGCCGCCCGATCGAGCGTACGGTGGAGAATATCCTGGTCACAGAAAGCTACTGATCCCCGGAGCGAATAGGACTGTGGGGGCGGAAGAGGTGGCCGTGATCAGGGGAGTACAGACGGGATCGCAAGTCCGTCATTTTCTCCAGAGCTGGACTAATCAAGTAAAGGACCGTTCGTTCCAGATCGGCTTGCTGTGTTAACGAGGCCATCTCTTGCAGCGATCCCAGCAGGATCTGTTCATCGGGCCAGCCCAGACGGTAACAGACTGCAATCGGTAGTGTCGGCGGATAGTGCTGTAACAGCTGATCCTGGGCCTGTTGCACGTGCCGGGCACTCAGATAAAGGCAGAGGGAAGCCCGGTGGGCCGCTAAAGAAGACAGCTCCTCCGCCGGGGGAACCTGAGTTCGCCCACTGGCACGGGTCAGGATAATCGTCTGCACCACCTCGGGGATGGTCAACTCCACCTGCAGGCGAGCCGCAGCCAGTTGAAAGGCACTCACCCCCGGCACGATCTCCACTTCAATGTCCGCCTCCAGCAGTCTCACCAGCAACTCCTGCAGGGCTCCGTACAAACAGGGATCGCCATCCTGTAAGCGCAGCACCTTTTTCCCAGCCCTTACCTGCTCGATCATCCGGGGCAGCAGACTCTCTAATACCTGGGAGCGGGTGTCAATACAGTCCACCTCTGGCTTACACCAGCTCAGCAAACTCTCCGGCGTCAAGGATCCGGTGTAGAACACCACATCCGCCTCCTGCAGCAGACGCAGGCCCTTGACCGTGATCAACTCTGGATCGCCAGGTCCCGCTCCGACCACATAAAACCGCTGTTGCACAGGAGATGTCGGCGCCAATGTCACAGTCAGGATCCTCCAAACCACCCTGTCAGTTTACTGCGCTGCTTTGCCTCTGGAATTTTATATTCTCTTAAGCTTTGGGCATAAATACTCTTGTCTGTGCCCCCGAAATCACAAGACATTAAGAACTGTAATTGTAGTGTGTCCTACGTTGTACCCCTGAGCAGACTTCATGGCCAGGGAAAGCAGCGACAGGCCTCTGGGGTTTATCATGCATATCGAATTTGCCCAGGAATTGCAGCATCGACTGCTGCAGGGGCGATTAAATCTGACATCGATCGAACGAGCCATGCTCTGGCGGGCCCAAACCGGAACCTGGTTACAGCAGGTGGATCAGGTGCCTCAGGAGGTGCAACCCCTAATCCATGAGGCCGTTGACCTGATCCAGAGGGCCGCCTTTTTGGTGGAGAACGAAATGGAAGCCAGTCTTGCCTTTGGCCAGATCACCCATCGGCTGGAGTCGATTGCCGATCATATTGCCGATTGCTCATAGGGAACTCGGGGTTCTGGCCAGCAGCTGAAGTCAGAGGTAAAGTCTGCCAGCGTCAACAATTGAATACGTTTGCTGTCCTGGGCCTCCTGCCGATCTTTGGCGGTGGTGTAGCCCCACTCCGCCAGGTAAAGACGCAAACTGGAAAGCTCCTCCTCTGCCGCAATTTTGAACAAAGTTTTGAGCCGATCTTCTACAAACCACAGCTGCGGTTGCCGACCATTGGATTGAGCCATACCGCGCAGCAGGTGAATTAATACCTGGCGTTTGGCAATGCCCAGTTCCTTGCCATAAATCTGTGGTTCTGGGATCGTGATCTGCTGCTCCTGCAGGAGTTCCTGAACAAACCGTCCCTCCTTGGTGGTGATGATCACTAGGGATAGGGAACGGTTGAGCCAGCTACGCAGCTGCGCAATTACGCCGGGATAGAATTGATGGTGACCTAACCAGTCCGGACGATCCCTGGTGATCCACTGATCACGAGTTTGATCCAGGGCCGTAGCCAGCTCCTCTGGGACCATCCGCTCCGAATCCGTAATCTGACGCACCAGGATCGGCCAGTTCTCCAGTAGATCAGCCTCCGGAAAGCCCAGCAACAGCGCTCGCAGCAACACGGGCATTTCCCACCCGGTTTCAATCACAGGACGTAGCCGCGCAAAACGTGTGAATAGATCCGGTGCCGGGATCGGGCTAGCTGGAGACCACATCTGCCGGTACACTCGCCAGCTGGTTTCAAAATACTCTGGCAGACCATCGCAAAGGACACCGTCAAAATCTAGAGCTAGGAGTGTGGGCTTCATGGGGTTGCAGGGCTTCCTGGCAGAGGGATTTCATGGGAAGACAGATGGGCACGTTGATGCAACTCTGAACGAATGCGAGCCATAATCGACTGTTCATCCAGGGTATCCAGGATCTGGGCGATCACGGTTTTGGGACCGTCTTTGCCCCAGCTGGCTCCGTTGGCTAAATAGACCGTAGCTGCAGACCCAATTGCATAGCTGGACATCCCCGCCAGCACGGCCTGTGTGCAAGCCACCGAGGTGTAGGCCCCAATAGAAAAGCCAGCGGTAAATGGGGTGGCAGCCCCCAGGACCATCTTCAGAGATCCCACCCCCAGCAGCGCGATCCATTCTCCGGCCCCCAGGCTGAGCATACTCAGGATAATACTCCGCAGTAGCTGGGTGGCTCCATGGGTGGTCAGGGGAAGATCGTAAAGGCGGGAGAGACGCAGGATCAGGGTTACATCCAGAACCAGCGCTCCCAGGGTATCCAGC
>JAAUUJ010000026.1 GCA_012030715.1 Synechococcaceae cyanobacterium SM2_3_1
CGCATGTGCGGATTCGCCGTCATCCAATCGGGCAAACTGCTCAATACTTCCTGAGAGCTTAGCTTCTCTGATTAACATCATGTTATCCTAGCTCAACTCAGGATAAAAGCCGTCCTAGAAGGACGGGGCTTTAGAACCAGGTTTTCGGTAAGAGCGATAATAGGGCTAGGACTCCAGGAATACCCGATGTTCAGATCCCTGCAAGCCAAGGCCAATCTTCCTGACACTCCAGCAGAGCAGGTTAGCTCCCGGCTGTTCCAAATACTTCCAGATCACCACTACGAGATCCACCAACGGGTGATTGAGGAGCAGGTCGTGTTCACCATCCGCTGTGGTGGTCAGAAGGCCCTGGATCTCCTCCAAGCCGAGTATCTCCCAGGCCTGCAGGAGAAGCTAGAGCAGCTCACTGGATCTACTCGCTTAGCCCTGGCACTGATCAGCGATCCGTTTGACCCCAGCCGTGACCAGATCCAACTGTTCCAGTAATGGTTTCACCAGAAGGTGAATATGTAGAGGATGCCATGACCAATGCTGCTGCTGAACCCGATCTGAGAGATCTGATCCTGGCCTTGGACAAGAAAATGGATGCATTGGACAAAAAGATTGATGTCCAAAATGCAGAAATCAAGGGAGAAATCAAACAAGTCAAGACCGAGCTCACAGGAGAAATCCACCAAGTCAGAACCGAGCTCACAGGAGAAATCCACCAAGTCAGAACTGAACTCACAGGACAAATCCACCAAGTCAGAACTGAGCTCACAGGAGAAATCAGTCAAGTCAGGACTGAACTCACAGGACAAATTGCACTTACAGGAGCAGAGATTAAGCGACTTGAAGAAAAAATAGATGGGTTTGGCAAAAGGATTGACCAGCAGGAATTCATCAACCGTGGTGCAATCCTCGCCCTCATTGCAGGGGTCGCCACAGGCTTCATCAAATACCTATTCTTCAACACTTGATTCTCCCAGCAAACTAAGTCCCCCAGAGCATGTTTTCAGTCCAGCAAGCTACGTCAGCGTGGTAGCCTATCGGATGCATGGATAGAGAGCAGCAACATGGCGCAACTGCAGGCCCTGATCTTTGATGTGGATGGCACCCTGGCGGATACCGAACGGGATGGGCATCGGGTGGCCTTCAATCAAGCCTTTGCCGATGCAGGACTTTCCTGGAACTGGACTGTGGAACTCTACGGTCAACTGCTGGCGGTCGCAGGCGGAAAAGAGCGGATCCGGCATTTTCTTGACCAACACCAGCCAAACTTTTCTCCCCCCTCAGATCTAAAAGCATTTATCGCCAATCTGCACGCCAGTAAAACTCGCCATTACACTCAGCTGCTGGCGGCAGGATCCATCCCATTACGTCCAGGAGTACGTCGCCTGCTCGAGGAGGCTCTTAAAAAGGGGATGCGCCTGGCCATTGCCACCACCACCACACCCGCCAATGTGACCGCCCTGCTCCAAAGTACTCTGAAACCCGATGGCCTCCACTGGTTTGAGGTGATCGCAGCTGGAGACATGGTTCCGGCCAAAAAACCTGCTGCCGATATTTATTATTACGCCCTGCAGCACATGCAATTGGATTCCAGCAATTGTTTAGCGTTTGAGGATTCTTACAATGGCGTGGTCTCTGCCGTGAAGGCGGGGATACAAACGGTTGTAACTGTCAATGACTATACTCGCCAGCACAATTTCTCCGGCGCAGCTCTGGTCCTGGATCACCTGGGGGAACCTCACCAACCCTTTCAGGTTCTGGACGGGGATGCTGGCCCTCACAGCCATTTCACATTGGAACTGGCCCAGTACCTGCATCAACAACGTCTGTACTGATCAGGATGGCTTTGAATCCAGATGCCGATCTGCAAAAGCGTCTCTGGCAACACCTGCAGATCATTGCCCAACCTCGGGATCCCTACTGGTCACCTGCAGGCCACCGTGCGGTGCAGAAGTACATCACGACCCAGTTGCAACCATGGGGAGAAGTCGAACAGCTTGCCTTTCGGGTCAGGGAGCAGGAGCACTACAACTATCAACTTCGCTGTCTGCCCCAGTCTCCTAAGGCGGCCCAACGACCCCCGATCCTGGTGGGAGCCCATTATGATGCCGTTCCTGCGTCACCGGGGGCAGATGACAATGCCACAGGTCTGGCCGTCCTGCTGGAATTAGTGCGCTCCATTTCTCAACTACCCTTACGTCGCCCCCTCTGGTTTGTTGCCTTTGATCTGGAGGAGCAGGGATTGCTGGGAAGTCGAGCCTATGCCCACCACCTGCGCACCCACGGACAACCCCTGCGGTTAATGCTCTCCCTAGAAATGCTGGGCTATTGCAACCAGGCAGCCAGATCACAGCGCTACCCAGCCTTCCTCGACAAAATCTACCCTGATCGGGGCAACTTCATTGGTTTGATTGGCAATGTAGCAGCGATCGGGGATCTTTTACGACTGCACCTCGGGATGCGCAGTTGTCATGTGCCCTGTCAATGGTTGCCTGCGGGACGGCGAGGACTGCTGGTTCCTGATACGCGCCGCAGTGATCACGCCTCCTTCTGGGATCAGGGATACCGGGCAGTGATGGTAACCGATACCGCCAATTTACGAAATCCGCACTACCACCGACTCACGGATACGCTTGACACCCTGAATCTGGACTTTCTCACCAGCGTGTGTCGGGGGATTCGCCATGCCATTACTCATTTGTAAGGGGGGGTACGTGAATCCTCGCCCACCAATCTCTGGGGTTATGGCATCTCTTTCAGTTGGGTAAGTTAGTATGGTAGTGTCGTAAGACTACTTGTCGCATTTCTGCAAGCTTGGACTGAACAGAGACTGCTATAAGAGGCAAATAGATGGATTTACTAGATAAATTGCTGGAGAAGATTCGGGAGTGGGTAGAACGCGTGATCGACGCTCTCCTGGATCCTCAGCCTCAATCACAGCCTCAGTCTATCCCCATTCCTGTTCGCGATCATCCTCGCTCTCGCTAACTGCTCAGGGCTACATGCACATTCTGGTCCTGCACGGTCCCAACCTTAATCTGCTGGGCCAGAGAGAAGTCAATGTCTATGGCTCCATAACTCTTGATCATGTGAATCAGGCATTACAAGAGGAGGCTAAAGCTCTCAATATTGAGCTGGAGATTCATCAGTCCAACCATGAAGGCCAGTTGATCGATTTCATTCATCAAGCGGCTACACGATCGGCAGGAATTTTAATCAATCCTGGTGCTTACACCCACACCAGCATAGCCCTTCGCGATGCCCTGGCCGGGGTGGCCTTACCTGCAGTTGAAGTCCATATCAGCAACGTTTATCGCAGAGAACCTTTTCGGCATCATTCGTTTATTGCTGCAGTTGCAGTGGGTCAGATCTGTGGGTTTGGACTGCATAGCTATACCTTGGGGTTGAAAGCCCTGTTCACTTATCTGAAGCCAAGCATGCAGCCCTAACGAGGGCGTCGCTCAGTCGAGCTAAGGGCATCCTCTGTATCCAGCCACCCCCAACGATAGAAAAGAAATAAGAGTAAGCCTGCCACCGAAAGCATCAGTACCCAGACCGCGGGATAACCGTAAGTCCACCCCAGCTCGGGCATATTCCACGGAGAGCGATCGGTATCAAAGTTCATGCCGTACACCCCGACAATAAACGTAAGGGGAATGAAGAGTGTGGAAACAATGGTGAGGACTTTTACGACTTCATTAAGGCGATTGTTCACCGATGAGAGATAGAGCTCGACCAAACCAGAGGCCAGTTCCCGATAGATTTCCACAGTCTCGATAATCTGGATCGTTTGATCATAACAGTCACGCATATAAGTGCGGACATGGGGCGAGACCAGATGGGTTCCTTCCCGTAACAGACGATTGATCGCCTCCCGTTGGGGCCGGATAGCGCGCCTGAGAACTAGCAGCTCTCGCTTCGTACTGTAAATCTCACTCAAGGTCTGCCGCGAGGGCTGATGGGTGGCTTCTTCCTCCAGATCCTCAAGCCGATCATCATAGGTTTCTAGAATCGGGAAAAAGCTATCGATGAGGGCATCGAGAAGGGCATAGGCGAGATAATCAGCCCCTTCCTGTCGGATCATGCCTTTATTGTTGCGGATCCGGTCCCTAACCCCGTTGAAGCAGTCATATTGAGGTTGTTCCTGAAAGGTAATCACATAGTTGCGACCCAAAACAATGCTGACCTGCTCACTGTAAAACCCACGCGGATGAGCAACGACCATGCGGCTCACCAGCAGATAGTGTTCCTCGTATTCCTCAAATTTAGGACGCTGGGGCACGTTGACAATATCTTCCAGAGTCAGAGGATGCAGACCAAAGATCTGTGCCAATCTCAGCAGGATCTGAGCATCCCCCAGGCCCTGAACATCCAGCCAGGTCACAGACTCTGCATGTGCCATCGCCTGGCAATCTTCAAGCTGTTGAGGCACGATCCGCCTGACCCACTCACTGGTGTAATCAATGACGACTAGCTTGGGGGGATGGGCATCCGCAGGAATTTCCAGATTATGGGTGAGAGAGGGGATCGATTTCATAAGCAAGGAATAGACAGAGGGAACCGTCGGAGGACTGTTCTGAGGGTAGCCGCTCAGCACCCGATCCCGGCAGACACCTCCTGGGCAAGGGGAAGAGCCACAAAGAAGCAGCTTCCCTCCCCCAACTGGCTGGTCACCCAGATTCGCCCCCCATGCTGTTCCACGATAGCCTTGACGATGGACAGCCCTAAGCCCGTGCCCTTGATGGCCATATGCTCAGTAGTATCCACCCGATGGAACTTTTCAAAGATGCGCGTCAGATCCTCTGGGGGGATCCCTAGCCCTGTATCCTCAACTCGAAGAATCACCTCTGTGGGTTTCAGATCAGCCGCCAGGGTAACGCTGCCGCCCGCAGGGGTATATTTGATTGCATTTGAGAGAAGATTGCTGAATACTTGCCGAATACGCCGCGGATCAACCCTCAACATGACCTCCGGCGGCTGGATCAAATTCAGGGAAAGGGTTTGCTGTTCTGCCGAGATGCGCTGATGCTTGATCTGGTCTGTAAGTAATGAGGAGAGCGATACTGGCTGGAGATCGAGTTGGAGTCCGGCCTCAATTCTTGACAGATCTAGCAGACTGGTCACCATTGCATGCATGTGAGTCGCAGTTTCCAGTGCCATCTGTAGGTTGCTGAGGGCTTCAGCATCAGCCTGCACTGCCGAACTGGACATCACGGCTTGCGTACAGTACCGCACAATGTCAAGCGGAACCACCAGATCATGAGAGACTGTCCTGATCACCTGATCCTTGAGGGTATTGAGGGCCTCCACCTCTTTGCGCAGCCGATCCAGAGCCAGATGATTTTGAATCCGGGCCAGAACCTCCTCCAACTGAAAGGGTTTGGTGATGTAATCAACACCTCCCACCTGAAAAGCCCTCACCTTATCCAGGGCATCATCGAGAGCACTGATAAAAATGACCGGGATGTCACGGGTGATCTCGTCCTGCTTCAATTCCTGGCAAACACTGTAGCCATCCATGTCTGGCATCAGGATATCCAGCAGGATCAAATCTGGAGGTTTACTCTGGGCAGCGCGCAAGGCCAGAGCCCCATTGGGAGCAGGTCGCACCTTATACCCGAGTCGAGTCAGCATTGACCCCAGTACATCTAAGTTGAGAGGGGTATCATCGACAATTAAGATATCTGCATGCGTGATCATGGGCTTGCCTGGGGATGCAGGGGCGCTTGCCATGCCCTTCGTTCAGAATGGGCTTCTAGGTTTTGGGGAAAGATCCAGACTATTCTCACTTAACCATAAGTCAGACCAGCAAGCAGGGAGTGACCTGGATCACGAACGCCCAGAGCATTAAGGCATATGACGAAAGACTGTAAATCTCAAACTTTTCGGTGCTGCAAGCCCCTGCCAACCCCCAGAACCTCTCCGTGCTAAGATTTGATCTCCTCAAAGTTCGGCTCCCATCCCTATTCGCTTTCTGTGCGCATCGATATTGTTACGCTGTTTCCAGAGTTTTTTACTTCACCGCTGCAGATTGGCCTATTGGGAAAAGCGCTGCAGCAGCAGATTGCGACTGTCCATCTCAGCAACCCCAGAGAGCTGACCCAGGATAAACACCACCGGGTTGACGATCAATGCTATGGCGGGGGAGTGGGAATGCTCCTGAAACCGGAGCCCCTCTTTGCCGCTGTGCGCGCTTTACCCCAGCTGGATCCTCGCGAGGTGATCTTGATGACTCCACAAGGGGAAACTCTCACCCAAGCCTTACTGCAGCAGTTTACTGAACTGACTCAAATCGTGATCCTGTGTGGGCATTATGAAGGGGTGGATGAACGGGTGCGCACCATCTCGCAACCCGAGAAATCTCGCTAGGGGACTTTGTTCTCACCTGTGGAGAGATCCCAGCCCTGGCATTGATCAACGGAGTTGTCCGGTTATTGCCCGGCACCGTGGGCAAGCAAGAATCTCTGAAGGCTGAGAGCTTTGAGGCTGGCTTGCTGGATTACCCCCAATACACTCGCCCCCCCCATTTTGAGGGATTAACCGTTCCTCCTGTACTACTTTCTGGAAATCACCAGGCGGTGGCCCGTTGGCGGCGGCAACAACAGATCCTGCGCACCTGGCAACGACGCCCAGATTTATTGTCCCAAATCACCCTTGCGCCGGAGGAGCAGGCCGATTTGAATGAATGGATACGTAGGCAGGAGGTTTCTAGCAATGAAGATCATCCCAACAACAATCCATCTGTGTGCTCGGATCATGATCGCAACTGCAGCGATAGGATTAGTGCAGACAATGTCAACCTCGAATGAGGGCTTGGCTCAGCAAGATGTGAATGATGCCACCAATGGAGAGCAGGACATCAATCTCTTTGATGGCACCACCTTCAGCATCAATGATTTGATTCAGATGACCCAATTTCTGGATCAACAACGTGCCGCCTCTCCAGAGGATCAGGGAAAACAGCTGGATGACGCCATCGAAGAATTTAAAGGCAGCCGCAACAGCTCCTTGCAGATCGGGCCAGACTCCCTGCAGCCATCTCCCGAGGAAGAAGATCCTCTGGAGTCGGATCCGGCTAAATTAGGGCTCTAGTCACGGTAGGCCATCCATAAACTCTGGACCAGCAGTGCCAGAGAAAGAAGGGTGATCAGCGCCCCCCAGAACCAATAGGGCAAAAGCAGGCTATTGGCAATCTGAGCAGTGTCTGAGAGCATCTCCCGCCCCCCAATCACCGCTCCATAACTAAATAAGTAATTGATCTGTTGATAGGCGCTGATGCAGGCCTGGACCCCCAGAAACTGGACCGCAAACCCTCTCACCCAGGCGGATCCGTACACCCCAATCCCCAGTGTGATCACACCCAGGGCCGGAATCATCACCAGACCAAAGATGGAACGTACCCAGAGAAGTGTAGACAGTAGCAGCACCGTTCCCAACACCACCAGCGATACCTGTGCACTGCGGAAACGACGAGAAGCCAGGATCAATCCAGCCCCAGCAATCGGTGGACCCATAGGTCCGGCAGCTGCAACCAGTGCATGTCGCAAGGGACCAAAGGAATGAGGAACCGACTGCTCCGCCAGTCCCGAGCCATTGGCAAAGATCAGGAGCTGGTTAAATTTGCCTCCCAGCAGCGAAGCCATCAGCCCATGCCCCATCTCATGAAACCAGGTGGCCAGGATCGTGAAGGGGTACAGAACGTAGTTCCCCCAGGAAAATTGCCAGAGCAGAACAGTGACAACGGCGGCAGTAATCAGCCAGATCAACCCCTGTTTTCCCTGCCCTGGCGTGCGGGAGGCTAACATTTGCGCTTGTTCATCCATACCCAGTGCTCCCAAACCATCTCTCGATCCTAGTCCTAGCGACGCTCAACGGCTAGATCGATCACTTCAGATAGAAAAAGGGTGACCGCTGAGCCACCCCCGAGTTGATTTGTCAACGGTCAACGGTTGTTAAGAAGCCAACACCTGTCGTGACACATTCAGCACGTTATCTAGATTGAAGCCAAATTTCTCCATGCACAGAGGTCCAGGAGCAGAAGCGCCGAAGCGATCAATCCCAATCGACACCCCCTGATCTCCCACATAGCGACACCAGCCAAAGGTGGTTCCCGCCTCAATGGACACCCGTTTCTTCACACCGGGAGGAATCACCTGATCACGGTAGTCTTGAGATTGTTGATCAAACAGTTCCCAGCAGGGAATCGAGACCACCCGCACCGAACGACCTTCTTGCTTGAGGGTCTCTGCTGCCTGGCAGGCCAGTTCCACCTCCGATCCGGTGGCCAGCAAGATCAACTCAGGATTGGGAGTATCCACCACCACATACCCCCCCCGAGCCACCGCTTCCACTGAGGTTCCCGGCAGGGGAGAAACTTTCTGGCGGGTAAAGGCAAGTAGCGAGGGAGTTTTCGGATGCTCCAGGGCCATGATGTAGGCCCCCACAGTTTCCCGAGGATCAGCGGGCCGGAAGACCAGTAGATTGGGAATGACTCGCAGGGCAGCAATATGCTCAATCGGTTGATGGGTAGGGCCATCTTCGCCTAACGCCACAGAGTCGTGGGTCATGATGTGCAGCACTCGCACCTGGGAGAGGGCCGAGAGACGAATGGCTGCCCGCATGTAATCAGAAAACACCAGGAAGGTGGCATCGTAGGGGATCAGGCCACCGTGCAATGCGATCCCGTTGACAATTGCCCCCATGCCGTGCTCGCGCACCCCAAAACGGAAGTAACGTCCTTCATAGGAGGTGGCTTGAAAATCAGAAGTATTTTTGATCAGGGTCATGTTGGACTTGGCCAGATCTGCGGATCCTCCCACGAGTTCCGGCAGACTGGGAGCCAGGGCATTCAGGCAGTACATGGAAAGGTTGCGGGTAGAGTCTTTGCCCGTCTCTGCTACAGGCATCAGGGCTTCCTTCCAGCCCTGGGGAAGTTCTCCTCGCATCATCCGCTTAAACTCGGCGGCCTCAGCCGGATAGGCTTGGGCATAGGCGTCAAAGCGATCATTCCAGGCCTGCTCAGCAGCTTCTCCCCGTTCGACTGCCGTGCGGAAGTGATCCAGAACCTCTTCAGGAATATAGAAGCTGGGCTCCAGTGGCCAGCCCAACCCCTCTTTAGTCAGTTTGATCTCATCCTCTCCTAAGGGGGCTCCATGCACCCCGGCGGTCCCGGCTTTGTTGGGAGACCCATACCCGATGGTGGTGGTGACCACGATCAAGGAGGGTTTATCGGTTACGGATTTCGCCGCTTGGATGGCGTGCAGGATCCCATCCAGATCTGTATTGCCATTGTCAACGTAGAGGACATGCCAGCCGTAGGCTTCATAGCGCTTACCCACATCCTCGGTAAAGGCCAACTCGGTGCTGCCATCAATCGAGATGTGATTACTGTCGTAGAGCATGATCAGCTTGCCCAGCTTCAGATGGCCTGCCAGAGAAGCGGCCTCGCTGGCAATCCCTTCCATGTTGCAGCCATCTCCCAGGATCACGTAGGTATAGTGATCAACAATCGTATGGCCTGGCTGATTGAAACGGGCCGCCAGATGGGCTTCAGCCATGGCCAAACCGACCGCATTACCCACCCCCTGTCCCACGGGGTCCGGTAGTCACCTCCACCCCCGGGGTCTCAAAATTTCGGGGTGACCTGGAGTAATACTGCCCCACTGGCGAAACTGCTGCAGATCCTCCAGCGTCACATCATAGCCAGTCAGATGCAGCATGGCATATTGCAACATGCAGCCATGGCCCGCTGAGAGAATAAACCGATCCCGATCCACCCAATCCGGGTTGCGGGGGTTATAGTTCATTACCTGCTGCCAGAGGGCATAAGCCATGGGAGCTGCACCCATGGGTAACCCTGGATGTCCGGAGTCTGCTTTCTGAACAGCATCCACCGCCAGGAAGCGAATGGTATTGATCGCAAGTTGTTCTAGAGAAGGGGCGGCAACGGCCATAGCTCATCCTTTCGTCACTACCGCAAAGTCACTCTCAGTGTAGACCTATCCCTGCATCACGACAGATCGGTCCAGAAAACTCTCAGGAAGCGAGTCCTCCCCTCCAGGGGATAAAGCTGCAGGGCAAGAATCCATAAGACGATGTGCTGAAATTCCGAGAGTTTGTAAGTCTTTGTTTTATATTGAGATAAATTTGTTGCTCTACTGCTCGAGCGGTCTTGTTCTGCTTGTTCATGCTAGCCGCATTCCCAGGTCGACCATGCCAGAAGCTTCTGTTCAAACCACTCCTGTTCAATCTCCTGCCCCAGCCACGGTTCGGAAGCCCTACCCCACCTTTAAGGTGATTGTACTGAACGATGACTTCAATACGTTCGAACATGTGGCCAAGTGTTTGCTGAAATACATTCCGGCCATGACCGAGTCTCTGGCCTGGTCTCTTACCGATCAGGTGCATTACGAGGGCAGTGCGATCGTCTGGATCGGACCACAGGAACAGGCAGAGCTTTACCACTCCCAACTGAGCTTGGAAGGATTAACCATGGCACCTCTGGAAGAAGCCTAAATCCTATGCCTGCCCCGATCATCCTGGTAATTGAAGACGATCCTGCCCTCCTGCAGGCGATTCAACAACACATCCAGCGGGAGGGGTTCACCTGTGTCACCGCAGAAACTCAGGCAACAGGGCTGAAAGTGTTGGATCGAATGCAACCCGATCTGGTAGTGCTGGATCTGATGTTGCCCGATGGGGACGGGTTTCAGCTTTGCCAGCAGTTGCGATCCCGTCAGGACTACGTGCCTCTACTAATGCTCACGGCGCGGGCAACGGAGGAGGATCGGATTCATGGGTTGACCCTGGGAGCGGATGACTATATGACCAAGCCCTTCAGTGCCAAGGAACTCACTACCCGGATTCACTCTCTGCTGCGGCGAGCTTATGCCCCTGGGTATTGCGAAGTCAGTCGGGGACGAGGACTGCAGATGGATCGAGACCAGCGAAAAGCTTTTCTGCATGGAGAGCCCCTGGATCTGCGGGGCAAAGAGTTTGATGTGCTGGCACTGATGAGTGGATCCCCTGGGCGCGCCTACACCCGCGAGCAATTGCTGGAGCAGGTATGGGGCTATGACTATGAGGGTGAAGCGCGGATTGTTGATGTTTACATCCGCAAACTGCGGGAAAAGATCGAACAGGATCCCGCCCATCCACAGTATTTACAGACGGTGTGGGGAGTGGGATACCGTTTTCAGGAACCCCAATAGCCATGCGCCTCTCGACCCGCCTCACCCTCAGCCTGGGTGTCTTGATTCTGGGCAATGTTCTGGGGCTATCGCTGGTACTGCAGCGGGCCCTGCGTGACTTTTTTATTCGAGAGGCCCAAACATCTTTGGAACAACAGGCGGTGTCTCTGGCGGAGCAGGCACTCGAGCAGCTGCAACAGGAAGGAACCGCAGGACTCCACTCCCTGATCACGATGCTGGCCGTGCAGGAAAACCTGCAAATTCGGGTATTTGATCCGGAGGGGCAACTGCAACTGGAGGGCCAGGGAATCCCCATTGCTGGCGTGGTCCCCTTACCCCCTCACCTGATCCCTGCCACCCTGACGGGATCCCCGATGCAGGGCCAATTTCGCACCGAGACCACCCTCCAATTTCCCTCCTGGCTTTACAGCACAATGCCCATCCAGGGGAATGGAAAGTCCCTTGGTGCAGTCTATGTGGCGATGCCTCTCCAGCGACCCCAGGAATTTGCTCAGCAGGTTGCTTACCTGGTCATCGGTATGACCGCAGCCTCTGTAGCTCTGGCAACGGTGGTTGGCCTGATTCTCTCCCGCAGCATTACGGTCCCCTTACAACAGCTACACAAACAGGCACAGCGGCTCAAAAGTGGAGATTACACTGCCCGCTCCCAGCTCCAGGGCCGGGATGAACTGGCGCAGCTGAGTCGTTTACTGGATGCCATGAGTGATCAACTGGTGCAAGCCTGGTCAGAGCTACGGGAGCAGGAACATGCCCGACGAGATCTGGTGGCCAACATCTCGCATGATCTGCGCACGCCCCTGACCACATTGCGCCTGGGACTGGAGGCGGTGCTGGATGGCGTGGTTCCTGAGGAGCAGGTTCCCCAGCATCTGGAACGGGCCTGTCGGGAAGTGGATTATATTACACGACTGGTGCAGCAAATGCAGATCCTTTCCCAGGTGGATGCTGGACAGTTGCCGCTTCATCCCCAGACGGTTTCGCTGGTGGCCATTGCCCAGGAGTGCATTTCACGGATGGAACCCCTGGCCTCTCAAGCTCAAATCCAGCTGGATCTGCAGGCTGCACCCGAGCTACCGCCAGTGTGGGTCGATGCAGAACTCACAGGGCAGGCCCTCCTCAACCTCCTGGATAACGCCATTAAATATGCCCCTCAGAGTCAAGTGATCCGCTTCATCATTGATCCCCCAACATGGCATGAGCAACAACAGTGGATCCCACTACATATTCAGGATCAGGGGCCAGGCATTTCTCCAGACCAGGTAGAAAGGGTCACTGAACGCTTCTACCGTGCCGATACTGCAAGGCCCCGCGGGGGGATGGGATTGGGGTTGGCCATTGCCCAGCATGTCTGCTATCTGCAGGGAGGATCACTTCAGATCCAGAGTCAGGTGGGCAAAGGGACGCGGATTACCCTGCAGCTGCCCGTGGCGATGGCGGGAGATTGATCCCTGTGGATATGGGATAGAAAGCTCCCGAATGTTTACTGAGGTCGAGGCCCTCCTCCTGGACGGTTAGCCTTTTTTTCCTCCAGTAAGGTCAGTTGCTCAGGTGTCAGGATCGCTGCAAACTCAGATTGACTTTCTTCACGGATAGTCTGCAGTTGCGCAACTTGATCTTCTGACAGGTTCAGGGCTTCGCGGATACGACGACGGCGGCCCCGGCGGCCTTGACCTTCCAGAGGTTCCTGGACCTCCAGCTCGGTCAGGATCTGTTGCTGTTCCGGAGTGAGAATGGCCTCGAACTGAGCGCGGCGGCTTTCCCGAAGGTCTTGCAGCTGGGCTTCCTGTTCTGGGGTCAGGTTGAGATCAGAGAGAAATGGGGGGCGAGGGGGTGAAGCCTGGGGGACAGCAAAGCTGCTGCTGGCCTCTGACTCTGGGAGGGGGGTGGCCAGGGATTGGGCTCCGGTTCCGGCGCAGGCTGTGAGACTGGTAGTTGCTATCAACAGCAGGGCGGCAAAGGTGCGGCGTTGCATCATTCATCTCCTGAGAAGTGTCAACGTGTCCTCACTGGATCAGAATCGCAGAGCAGATCTATGGGGTGAGGACATTTCCACCCTAAAAAAAGGCTTCTTTGCCTTCATCGATCCACAAGCCGTGCAGATCTAGGTCTGCAGACCTATTCTTTTCAGCTCGCAAGGCTCTACTCAAGCTCAAAAGCTAGCTCTAGAGTGGATCAGAAGCATCAACCTGCAGGACTGTCTTGCCTGTTCCCCTGACCCGTCGTGTCCGTTCCTGGTGGTCTCACCATCCTTTTCCTCTCCTGGTCAGTCTGGAGTGGGTGATCCTGGCCATGGCGTTTCTGGTGGAACTGCTACCGGGCCCGCCTCGACCTTTTCCCCTCCTCCTTTCTGTGCTGCCCATCTTGTTGATCGGTCTGATGGGCTTCTGGTTCCCTTCGCGCACCTCAACAAAGTTTCTCTACGTACTCTTGGAGCTGGTGATCACTATCGGGGCTGCGGAGCTGGAATGGTCGCGGGGAGGTCGGACCGTGGTGTTTCTCCTGCTGATCGTGATGATGCGGGGGTGTATTCTGTTCAACTTAACAGGTCGGATTCTGGTGGCTGTCCTGACGATCCTGCTGTTTGCCGGACAGCAATTTTGGGGCAGCAGTCCTCCACCTCTGCTCCGCTCTTTTCTGCGGGGAGAATATCGTCGTGAGGCTGACCGTGATCGAGAAAGAGATCGATTTCGCCCTCGTCCCCGCCTGGATCTGGCCGACCCTGACATTCGCTGGATTATCCTCAGTCTGCGCCTGAACACGGTGCTGCAATTTGGCCTGATTCAGGGGTTTGTCATGCTCCTGATCAACAGTCTTTTGAGCGAACGCCAAAATCGGCAGCAGTTACAGTCTGCCCATCAGCAGCTGCGTGCATATGCCCTCCAGATTGAAGACCAGGCCATGATCCAGGAGCGCAACCGCATTGCCCGCGAAATCCACGATGCCCTGGGGCATACCCTGGCGGCCCAGAGTATTCAACTGGAAAATGCCCTGCTGCATTGGCAATCCCACTGGCCCAAAGAGGTGCAGCGGATCCATCCCTTTTTGCTGGAATCGCGGCGTCTGGTGGGCGATGCCCTGCAGGAGGTGAGACAGTCGGTGGGGGCACTGCGAGCCAATCCCTTGCAAAATCAATCTCTGGAGAATCTTCTCCACCATTTGCTCCAGGAGTTCTCGGAAATGACAGGGATCCAGCCCCAGATCCAGCTCAACCTTCCCCCAACCCTGCCGCTCGCAGTCACCACATCCCTTTACCGATTGGTGCAGGAGGGCTTAACCAATATCCGCAAACACGCCCAGGCTACTGAAGTACAGCTCGATCTGCGCTCGGATCAGGAGGGAATCACGCTCGTCATCCAGGATAATGGTCGTGGTTTCAACCCTGACCACATCTCCAGTGGATTTGGTCTTCAGGGCATGCAGGAACGGTTAACCGCCCTGGGGGGATCCTTGCAGATCCAAAGCCAGCCTGGACAGGGGTGTTGTTTGCGGATTCAGATCCCGCAGTCGATTTTGGGGGGAAGACATGATCCGTCTGATTCTGGCTGATGACCAGATGATCATTCGTCAGGGATTGAGCAGCCTGCTGCAATCTCAAACGGATCTGGAGGTGGTGGGGGAAGCGGCCAATGGGCAGGAGACGATCGAACTGGTGCAGCGGTTGCGGCCAGATCTGGTTTTGATGGACATTCGTATGCCCGTGATGGATGGGGTGGCAGCTACAGCCTGGATCCAGGAACATGTTCCTCAAACCCGAACTCTTGTGCTTACCACCTTTGCCAATGACGAGTATGTCCAGCAGGCCCTCAGGCAAGGAGCTAAAGGATATCTCCTCAAAGATACCCCTGCTCAAGATCTTTTCCAGGCGATTCGTTCGGTTCACCGCGGCTACACCTACATTGGTCCTGAGGTATGGCCAAGCCTGATCCCCCATCTTTCCACGTCACCCCCATCGCCTGAGATCCCCCCCGGCTGGGAAGATCTGACTCCGCGAGAGAAAGAGGTGTTGCGCCACATCGCTCAGGGGGCCAGCAACCGTGAAATCGCCAGTGATCTGTTTATTTCTGAGCGCACCGTCAAAAATCATGTGGCCAGCATCCTCAGTCGTCTGCAATTAAGAGATCGAACCCAGGCTGCTTTACTGGCTCAAACTTGTGCTCAACTTCTCAAGGAAGAGAGTTAGGAATCTGGCATCGGTGAAACTCTGGCCAGAGCCGTCATTGAATGGGCTATATCACGTAGGTTTGAACCGCCCACCTAGGGGCATCGATAGACCAAGGAGCTAAAGAGTTCAATTTCAGGTTTGATTCATATAATGCTTGATCATATATAGACAATTTCGCTGATCATCACAGGGCAAGTAGCTTAACTGATCTGCAATTTTGCTGATAATCAATAAACCTCGCCCTCCCTCAGCTTCAGTATTAGGGGTACTCTCTAAAAGTTGGGTTAACTTGCTTTCGAGATCAAAACCATTACCCTGATCCCAGATTCGAATTTCCACGGAATCGATTAAAATATCTGCCTGTATCTCAATTTGAGTCTCAATGGGTCGATCCTCATGAGCATGGTTCACCACATTAGTAAATCCCTCTGAGAGCAGCAGCTGACACTGATCAATCGTATTCGAGGGGAGAATATCAGAGCCCAGTTGCTGAAACCAATCCAGGAGTCGGTCCAGCTCCCTCAGTTGAGAACTGAGAATTAAACTGGCACACCTGTTCATAAAATGCTGCCTCAGGAAAGATTGCTTGGAGGAACTGTCCGATCTCATTGGATGGCATGAACAGCTCCAATCACTGACTGCGTAGGGAACTGGCTTCAGGAGTTTCTGGGATCCTGACCGAACGCTATAGTATGGATAGTACTTGAGCCCATCGCCCCTCACAAGAGGAAGCTGATATGGGGAAGTTGGAGAGTTAATTTAATGACGAGTCAGAAGCTTCAGATCAGAGATGCCAGAACACCAACTGGAGAAAAGCTTGCGATTATCCCATTGCAGGGGCGGCTAGCTTCTCAGAATGCCTCTGAGGTAAGACAGCTACTCCACCAAGTCATTAGCTATGGGTATGCCAATATTCTTCTTGATCTAGCTGCAGTCAATTTTATTGACAGCTCAGGAATTGGGGTGTTAATTTCTGCCCTAAAAAAATGCCGCACTTTAGGGGGGAATCTTTGTTTATGCAATATTTCTGAAGCTGTAGTTGACCTCTTAGAGATAACTTCGCTTAATCAAGCATTTGGTTGTTTCGATGATGTGCAAACTGGGGTCGACAAGTTCCCCAAAAAATCTTAACTCAGTTCCTTTTCAGACTTCTAACTGGCTCAGGGGTCAGTGATCCGATGTTGGGTATGGGTCTGAGAACCCAGGAGCAGGGAAGGGATCTATAGAAAATTGACATCTCTAGCCGCAAAGGCTGGGGTGGCGCTTAGGCTAGTAGAGCCTAGATAAGTAGCCCAACAGCAGGCCATGATCATTGCACCGTTCCTCGATAATGAACCTGAAAGGCTTCAGTGCTTACTGGATAGCCACATTCTGGACACAGGCCCCGAGACAGACTTTGACGATATCACGCTTCTGGCAAGCTTCGTCTGTCAAACGCCGATTGCACTGATCAGCCTCATTGATCGAAATCGCCAATGGTTTAAATCCAAAGTGGGCCTGGAGGTAAGTGAAACATCCCGAGATATAGCCTTTTGTGCTCATGCGATTCTGCAGCGACAGGTATTCATTATTCCTGACACGCTTCTTGATCAACGCTTTGCAGATAATCCCCTGGTTACAGGAGCCCCTTGCATTCGCTTTTATGCTGGTATTCCGTTGCTATCTCCTGAGGGTTACGCTTTGGGGACCCTTTGTGTGATTGATCGGGTTCCCAGGGAACTCAATGCTGAGCAGATCAAACACTTAAAGGCACTAGGACGACAGGCTGAGCGCCTGATCAACTCCCGTCCATCCACTCCCTTACCTGAGTCCCAGAACCCTACCCTGACTCCAGCAACCTGGAAAAAGTCAAGATCATTTTTTCCAAAACTCGTGCTTGCCTTTGGGATAGCTGCTTCTGTATTTATTGGATCAACTCTGGGAGTCTCATATTATATCGACAAACAAGTCGAATCTCTCAAAACAGAAGCACCTGCCAAGTTTGTTCCTCTAGATCAGATCCAACGTCTTACAAAAATATTTTCAATAGCTGGCCTGGGCATAGAGCTGCTAATTTTAGGTCTAGCAACCTCCTGGATTTATCGTGATCACCACTACAGTCAACGTATTGAATTAAGCCTTGCACAACAGAACAACTTAAGCTCAGCAATTCTTGAGGAAACGGACTCCTTGATCTTGATTCTTGATCTACAGGGAAAGATTAGTAGTTGTAACCGTGCCTGTGAACGATTGATGGGCTATTCAACTGACGAGATGAAGGGTCGATATATGTGGGATGTGTTGGAGCTACAAGAGAATGGAGCTATACAGGGAGGCATAGAAGATCTTCTCTCTAAGCACCGGAGTCTGATCCAACTAGAGATAACCTGTCATGATCGCAGCGGCAATCCACACCTGATCAAGTGGATCTATAGCCTGCTTGCAGATCAAGATAATCAACCTCGATTTATTGTAGCTACAGGCACAGATTTAACAGATCAAAAGGCAAATGAAAAGTATTTTATTGAGGCTGAAGAACGCTATCGCAGCATCTTTATGAATGCAATTGAGGGGATCTATCAAAGCACTGAAGACGGCAGATTTATAAGTGTTAATCAGGCAATGGCCGATATTTTAGGATATGAATCTCCCGAAGAAATTCTTCTCTATATCTCAGATATTCGCCAGCAGCTCTATGTCTATCCTCTACAGCGAGAGATCTTGATCAAACTTCTGAATGACAATGGAGAAGTCAAGGGATTTGAGACTCAGATTTACAGACAAGATGGAAGCATTGTTTGGGTGCGTGAAAATGCTCGTCTGATTTTTAGCAAAGAAGGCAATGAAGTATGTTTTGAAGGTTCAGTCGAAGATATTACTGATCGCAAGCTAGCCGAAGCAAATCAACAAAAGTTTGCTGCGCTGATTGAAAATAGCTCTGAGTTCATCGCGATGATCAGTCTGGAAGGGCAATTCATCTATCTTAATAAGTCGGGTCAAGATCTGGTGGGAATTAAAAGCTTAGAGGAAGCGGCTTCCTATCATATTCTCAGTTGTTTTTCTCAACATCATCTGTCATTTTTTAAGCAAGTAGTGCTTAATCATGTCCAGGAAGAAGGAGCATGGGAAGGGGAACTCCAGTTCCGTCATTTCCAGACAGGAGAGGCGATAGATGTCTATCTATCAATGTTCGTGGTGAAAGATCCTCAGACTCAGGAATCTCTATGCCTTGCCACTGTAACCCGTGATATTCGTGAACGGAAAAAAGCAGAAAGGGCTCTAAAAGAGTCTGCAGAGAACCTCAGGAGTCTAATTGATAATTCTTCCGATTGTATTTGTCAGCTTGATCTTGCGGGTCGAGTCTTATTTATGAATAAAGGTGGAATTAAAATATATGAGCTTCAGGATAAAAATGAGTCTATAGTCCTGGGGCATTACTGTGGGTTCAGAGTTGAGGAAAGTTGTTACCAGCACCTTAATAAAAGTCTTCTGAACGCCAGACAGGGAGAGACGGTCAAAGTTGCCTTCACTTCTAGAAGCTTTCAAGGCAGGCTTTTACGATGGGATGGACATCTTGCACCCATTAAAAATCAGGATGAAACCGTAGAAAGTATCCTGATGGTTGTGCGATGCGTAAACGAGAACTATCTAGCAGATCTTCGTCAAAAGGTACAATATAAGATTGCTCAGGTTCTGACTTACTGCGATACCTTTGAGGAAGCTGCATATGAGGTTTTAGAGCTTATTTGTGAAAGCTTTGAATGGAGCTATGGGGAACTATGGAAAAGCAGAGGGGAAAGGGTAGAGTTACACCTAGTCAGCACCTGTAACACTAAGTTTCATACTATTCCCTTGGCCACTCGAGAAAACAGTATAGGTCACTCCGTTGCTCAGATGGTCAGCTACAGTCAATCTTGTTTATGGCTAACAGCACATCCTGATCATGATTTAGATGCTCCAGGATCCTTGATGGATAATCTACATATCCAGCAGTTATTTGCCGCTCCAATTCTACGAGGACAGAATAGTCTTGGGTGTTTTATTTTAGGCGGAGAGCATATACAGAGCCGAGATCCTGACTTTCAAGACATGATGTCTGCAATCGGACAGCAAATTGGTCAGTACCTGGAGCGACTTAAGGCAGAATCAGATCTGCGGCAACAAAACCTGCAATTACAACTGCTTTCCGATATTGCTTTCAGAATTCGTCAATCCCTGGATATCGATCAAATTCTAAACACAGCTGTCCAGGAAATTCGAAGCTTACTATCTACAAACAGGGTGATTATTTATCGCTTTCTAGCAGATTGGGGAGGGGAAGTCGTTGTAGAGTCCGTTGAGGAAGGATGGCTATCTGCCCAGGGAGCTAATATTACAGATACCTGTTTTCGCGATGGCTACTGGAAACTATATCAACAAGGGAAAATCCAAATTACTGAGGATGTGTTTTCGGCGGATCTATCTGCATGTCACCTTGAATTGCTGCTCAGCTTTCAGGTACGGGCAAGCCTTGCAGTTCCCATTATTGCAGGGGGAGATCTCTGGGGATTACTGATTGCTCATCACTGTTCGCACCCGCGACGATGGCAGCCCTATGAAGTGGATCTTCTCTCTCAACTTGCCGATCAGGTAGGTATTGCGATAGCTCAAGCAAAACTCTTGGATCAGGAAAAACAGCAAAGGGAACAGCTATTAGCCCAGAATATTTCTCTGGAAGAAGCACGCCGCCTGGCGGAAGAAGCTACAGAAACCAAAAGTGCTTTCCTGGCAACAATGAGTCATGAAATTCGTACACCCATGAACGCAGTCATTGGGATGACAGGATTATTGCTTAACACTGATCTTAATACCCAGCAACGAGATTTTGTTGAGACGATCCGCAGTAGTGGCGACAATTTACTTACTCTCATTAATGATATTCTTGATTTTTCAAAATTGGAAGCTGGTGAAACAGAACTGGAAAACCTGGAATTTAACCTGGGTCATTGCCTAGAGGAAATTGCAGATCTTTTTGCTGTTTCAGCTCAACATAAAGGTCTAGAACTTGTTGTATTTATTGATCCAGAAGTGCCCAGATTAGTTCAGGGAGACATCAGCAGATTACGCCAGATTCTGACCAATCTGGTTGGTAATGCAGTCAAATTCACTGCGGCTGGGGAAGTGGTATTACAGGCAACATTAGAATCAAGGTTAGATCATATCGCCTTGATTCGTTTCCATGTGAAAGATACAGGGATCGGGATTCCCCTTGATGTACAGCATCGCCTCTTTAACCCTTTCACTCAGGTTGATGCATCCACTACACGGAAATATGGTGGAACAGGTCTAGGTCTTGCTATCTGCAAACAACTGGTTGAGTTAATGGGAGGTCAAATTGGAGTAGTCAGTCAACCTCAGATCGGCTCAGAATTTTGGTTTTCTCTCCCTCTCGAAGAACAATTCTCACCGGAGGAGCCTGCTCTCAACACTATCCAGACACTGACTGGGTTAAAAATTCTAATCGTTGATGATAATGCAACCAATCGGCAAATTATTCGGCACCAGGCGATCTCATGGAAAATGCTCCCAGATGAAGTAGACAATGCTGAAGACGGCTACCGACAATTAAAGCAAGCTGCTGCTGAAGGAACTCCTTATGATCTGGCTATTCTCGATATGCAAATGCCTGAAGTTGATGGAGAAATGATGGGGCGACAGATTCTGGCTGATCCTGAACTGGCAACAACAAAACTGGTGATGATGACGTCCATGAACCAAGCTGGGATGCATAAGCGTCTTCTCGATTTGGGATTTTCCTCCTATCTTGTTAAGCCTGTTAAGCAGTCAAGGCTTTATAATTGCCTACTGGAAATGTTTAATCCCTCCCTTCGTAAAGTGAGAACAACGGGTATCTACCCTCAACTGCCAGAGCTTTCGCTAACCCAATCCCAGATTAGTTCTGCCAAGATCCTGGTGGTTGACGATAATCCGGTCAACCTGAAAGTGGCTATTCATCAATTGCGAAACCTGGGCTTCCTGGCTGATTCTGCGGCAAATGGACAGGAGGCTCTGGACTTGCTGGAGCAGGTTGACTATCAGATCATTCTCATGGACTGCCATATGCCCGTCCTGGATGGCTATGAAGCTTCACGTCAGATCCGCTCCCAGGAACTGACTCAGCATCCGGTGATTATTGCCATGACCGCCAACGCCATGAGCGAGGATCGAGAAAAATGTTTGGCAGCAGGAATGGATGACTACCTCAGCAAGCCTGTACATCAGTCAGATCTTGCGGATAAACTCACCTACTGGCTGGGTCAAGCTCAATCACAGGTAACGGTTGAGGTACTTGGGTCTTCTCCGCCGGTTGCGACAGCCACCTCCTTGATCGATTGGGACTATCTCTATCAACTATCTGGGGGAGATGATTCGTTTGAATCTGAGATCCTGAACACCTGCCTGGAGAGCCTGGGCGATCATCTTCAGATTCTCAAAGCGGCCATTGAACAACAACAACTGCATCTCATCGAAACTGAAGCCCATCTGATTAAAGGTTCTTCAGCGAGTGCAGGCCTACGAGATATTGAGGCGGCTGCCACACTGCTGGAACGTCAAGCTCGGTTGCAACAGCTTTCCCAGCCTGAAAGTTTATTAGCCCAGATCGAGGCTGCCTTTACTCAGGTTAAAGACATGCTAGGCTCACGGTAGCGCCAGATCTGCAACCCATTAAAATTTATCCCCATCTTCACTCTTGATTGCTCCTGATGGAGTATGGATAGAGCAACTATCTTCAGCAAACCAGGCTTGATCAGTTCATGAGCAGCACGCCCAACTCACTGCCCTCCAGCCACAAAATTCTGGTCATCGATGATGATCCGGTGATCGGATTGATCTTAAAGCGAACTTTACAGGAACAGGGATTTGAAGTAGTTATCACTCCCAATGGGCAAGCTGGTCTGAACTCCGCCAGGCTGTTACATCCCGCTCTGATCATCTGTGATTGGATTATGCCAGGTCTGGATGGATTGGAGGTCTGTCGGCAAATCAAGGCGGATCCGACCCTCACGCACTACTTTTTTTATTTTGCTCACCAGCCGTTCAGAAGTGAAGGATCGGGTTGTGGGTCTGGATACAGGGGCTGATGACTTTTTATCTAAACCCATTGATGTGGCGGAACTGCAAGCCAGGGTACGCGCTGGATTAAGACTTTATCGGGTGACTCGGGAATTGCAGGAACAAAAGCAAAAACTGGAGTCTGAGCTGGCAGAGGCAGCTGAATATGTCCGTTCTTTACTCCCTTCTCCCCTCAACACTGAGAACGTTGTCATTAGCTCATGTTTTTTCCCTTCCAGCCAATTGGGGGGTGATTGTTTTGACTATTATTGGCTAACCCCTGAAACTTTAATTATCTATCTTTTGGATGTTGCAGGACATGGAGTGAAAGCAGCTTTACTATCAGTCTCACTCCAAAATCTATTGCGGACCCAATCGCTTGGAAACGTTAACTTCGATCAGCCTACTGAAGTGCTTACAGCTCTCAACAAAGCCTTTGATATGGATAAAAACAATCAGCAATATTTTACTCTCTGGTACGGAGTTTACGATCTTTCCACTCGCCAATTAGCCTACGCCAGTGCAGGGCATCCACCTGCTTTACTGGTTCGCAACTCTTCTCCTTTACTAGTTCAGCAACTGAAGACAAATGGAATGCCGATTGGTGTTTTTCCAGAAGCAGAGTATTCCAGTGCTCTTTGCACAATGCATTTTCAAGATAGCTTGTATTTGCTCAGTGATGGGATTTACGAGTTTACGCTTCAGGATGGTAATCTGTGGGACATTGATCAATTCAGCACTTTGCTCCTGAATGCTCATCAAGAAGGCTATACAGATCTGGAGGAGATCCTGGAGAAACTGGATCAGCTGAACTCAGGCGTACTAGAAGCTGATGATCGCTCTCTGGTAAAAGTACAGTTTTCTTAACAACCGTTAACCCTGAGAAAGTGAAGTACCCACATCAGCCTTTAGCACTGGGGTTGAAGAAAGAATCCTCCCCAAAACTCAGGTGTTTTCTATCTCGCACTCAATTGAGATTTAGCTGTTGCTCAGCATCCTCTAAGATCTGACTGTCATCATATAGACAGTTGAGGTAATAAATATATTTATCTCAACGCCTGCTTCAAGCGGAGGTTCATTATGATCAACACACGTCACGTACCCATGCTTCTTTCTGCGCTGCTGCTTCTAGGCATGACAGCACCAATGGCTCAAGCTAGACCCAGTGCACTGCAGGAAGAAATTTATCAGGCCCGGATCCAACAAGGCAAAGATGTCGATGTCGTCCGTCTACGGGGTTTCTCCGAAGATAATGCTGTTGAGAATCTGGCCGCCTACTCTGATATCGATCAGGTCAATTCTGAAGTCGACGAGAATCTTGTTGCTTCTCCAGTATCAGATTCTCCCGCCTCACCAATGACGGAAGCCCCTCTTCTAGAGATCCGGGCTGACAGTGAGCCCAATTCCCGCCGCTAGTTCCCTGTTAAGTGAGCGACTGACGAGATGCCTTGAGATTGACTGGTCACTGTCCTGAACTGTAGCCCACCTCCTCCTGCAGGGGGTGTTTTTTTCGCTGTGAATAGCCGGGAGACGCGGATTACAATCCCTGAGTGCCTGAGTCATCCTGTTAGAGTAAGGTTGACCCTGAGATTCTCATGATGACGCTTGCAGGTATGGGTTGGATTGCAGTTGTACTTGTGCTGACAGCGCTGACGGTTGGCTTGATCGTGTATTTGAGATCGGCTCGCCAGTATCAATCTGGAGATACCGTGGCCACTGCCTATGATCAATGGACTGAAGATGGCATCCTTGAGTACTACTGGGGAGAACACATCCACCTGGGCCATTATGGCTCGCCTCCTTACCGCAAAGCGTTTCTGCAGGCGAAAACTGATTTTGTACATGAAATGGTGCGCTGGGGTGGGTTAGAGCAGCTTCCCCCCAAGACAACGGTGCTGGATGTGGGCTGTGGCATTGGTGGAAGTAGCCGCATTCTGGCCCGAGATTATGGATTTTCGGTGACAGGGATCACGATTAGTCCCCAGCAGGTGCGCCGCGCCCAAGAGCTGACTCCAGTAGATCTGGATGTTACCTTCGCGGTGGATGACGCCATGGCTCTCTCCTTTGCGGACGCCAGCTTTGATGTGGTCTGGTCGATTGAAGCGGGTCCCCACATGCCTGACAAGGCTATATTTGCCCGTGAATTGCTGCGAGTGCTCAAGCCCGGGGGCATTCTGGTGGTGGCGGACTGGAATCAGCGCGATGATCGACACCATCCCCTGAATACCTGGGAGCGCCCTGTCATGAAACAACTTCTGGATCAGTGGTCTCACCCTGCTTTTGCCAGTATCGAAGGGTTTTCAGAGACGCTGGCAGCCACAGGTTGGGTGGTAGGAGAGGTAAGAACTGCCGATTGGACAAAAGAAACGCTGCCCTCCTGGATTGATACCATCTGGCAGGGAGTGATCCGTCCTCAGGGGTGGATGCAGTTTGGCATCTCTGGCTTTCTCAAGTCTGTGCGCGAAGTGCCCACGATCCTGCTGATGCGGCTGGCCTTTGGCACAGGACTCTGTCGGTTTGGCATGTTTCAGGCAGTGAGGACCGAATCCGTTGTGGACATCCAGCAACCCATGCCTGCAGCTGTGGGACAAGAGTAGGTCAGGGGGGTGAGTCCTCGTCCTCAATTTTCCCTCTCAGCCTTTTCTTAGAGTTCCTGTTTAGATTGCAGGCATCTTTAGTGGGATCCCTGACTCATGCCCTTGATTCGCATTCCCCCTTCCTGGCAACTGCCCGAAAAGCTGGTGACTCCAGAAGCTGATTACCTGCGGCGGCGACGGTTTCTCAAACAGATGATCGGAACAGGTCTGGGCATGGGTACTGCAACTCTACCTCTGTGGCAACAGCCTCATTCCTGGGCGGAAACCAGTTCAGCTCCGGCCATGGATCCGATCTTTAAAGAGGCACCCTCTGATCCCAAATTTCAGCAAGTGGATCGCCCGATCACCCTGGAAGAGATCGCCACGACCTACAACAACTTTTATGAGTTTGGCTACCCCAAAGATATTTGGAAAAAGGCACAGGTTCTACCCACTGACCCCTGGCAGGTCACGGTCTCGGGTCTGGTGAAGCAACCCCGTACCTATGATCTTGATGATTTGCACCAACGGTTCCCCTTAGAAGAACGCATCTACCGCTTTCGCTGTGTAGAAGCCTGGGCCATGGTGGTGCCCTGGATTGGGTTTGCGATGCGCCTGCTGATGGAAGATGTGGATCCCTTACCACAAGCCCGCTTTGTCAGGTTTACTTCCTTCTATGACCGCCAGATTACGCCGGGTCCCCTCTGGCCTCCCTCTCTCCCCTGGCCCTATGTGGAGGGTTTACGCCTGGATGAGATGGCTAATGAACTCGCCTTTTTTGCCGTGGGTATGTACGACAAGCCTTTACCCAAGCAGAATGGGGCTCCGATCCGGATGGTGATCCCCTGGAAGTATGGATTTAAGGGAGCCAAGTCCGTGGTCTCGATTGAATTTGTGGCTGAGCAACCGGCCACCTTTTGGAATACCGTCTCTCCTCACCTGTATGGGTTTGAGTCCAACGTCAATCCTGCGGTTCCTCACCGCCGCTGGTCTCAGGAAACGGAGACAATGATCGGCCCTGGTCCTGAATCTGACTGGGAGCAGTATCCGACGCAGCTTTACAACGGCTATGAGGAGTATGTGGCGGATCTCTACCGCTAAGGCGAGACAGGCGTTGTTGACCATCCTCAGGCAGGCCCAAATGTTTGTGGTGAGATCGATCACGCGAAGTCGCAAATCCCTGGGTTATGCTTGCACTGATTGATCATGCGGCACTAGTATGACAGAGCCTCTGGCCATTGCCACCGTGGACCTGACCAAGCAATTTGACGAAGGGTACCTGGCGGTCAATCAGGTCAATCTGCAGATCCAGCGCGGGGAAGTCTACGGGTTGATTGGACCGAATGGGGCTGGCAAGACCACCCTGATCCGAATGCTGGCGGCGGCAGAGGAGCCCACCACGGGATCGATTCATATCAACGGTGAGCCCTTTTTGCGGGGACAGGAGAACCCTGAGGTTAAACGTCAGATCGGCTTTCTCCCGGATGACTTTCCTCTCTATGAAGACTTATCAGTCTGGGCCTACCTGGACTATTTTGGTCGGCTTTACCACATGCGGGAGCCTCACCTGACTCAGCGGTTAGAAAGCATTCTGGATCTGGTGCAGCTGGAAAATAAACGGGATAGTCTGATCGGCACCCTCTCGCGGGGAATGCAACAGCGTTTGAGTCTGGCCCGTAGTATTATTCACTATCCGGCTCTGCTGCTGCTGGATGAGCCTGTGTCAGGTCTGGATCCGATGGCTCGAGTGCAGTTCCGCGATATTGTGCGAGTCCTCCACGAACAGGGCATGACCATTCTGATTTCGTCTCATATCCTCAGTGATCTGGCGGAATTTTGTACCTCGATTGGGGTGATGGAGCAGGGAAGGCTGGTGGAGAGTTCCTCTCTCAAAGATCTCTACGACCGTCTCAGTGGGCAGCACTATCTCGTCTCCTGTTTGGGGAGTCTGGAAGATCTGCAGGTGGCATTGCGGGATCATCCTCAGGTCTTAAATTGCGAAGTTTTAACGGATAAGCAGAAGGTGCGGGTGGTTCTGGAGGGAGACTTGGAAGCGGCGGCGGCCCTGCTGCGTTCCTTGATCGAGTCCGGCATCGCGATTACAGAATTCTCTCGGAGTCAGGAAAGTTTAGAAAGTATCTTTCTGAAGTTAGGCCATCAACAAACCTCATGAGGCACTTATGGATTCATCTTGGATGACCACCCTGGGTAACTGGAATCCGCAATTTCTGCGGGAATGTCGGGGGCGGTTAACCTCTCGGAGTGTGGGGGCTGCTCTCGGGCTTTCTGGCCTGGTGCAGATCCTACTGCTTCTGTATGTCTGGCAGTTTCGCGAATCGCTGGATCTCTACACGCTTCCCTTAATGGGTGAGACTGTATTTACTGTGTTGACCTGGGTATTGCCCTACGGCCTGTTCACGGTTGGGTCTTACTACTTAATTACCGATCTGGTGCAGGAAGAACGGCGAGGAACACTCAACTTTATTCGCCTCAGCCCCCGATCTGGTCAAACCATCCTGCTGGGTAAATTGCTGGGGGTTCCCATCTTGCCTTACCTGATGCTGGGAACGATCATGCCCCTTCACATTCTCTCAGGGCTTTTAGCTCGTGCTCCTCTGGGGTTGTTTGTCAGTTACTATCTCCTGCTCCTTGCCGGGTGCGGATTTATGTTTAGTGCTGCCCTCCTGTCCGCATTCCTGGCAGGAAAGCAAACCATCAGTGGCGGACAACAATCCCCAATTGCCCTCACCTTCAGCGCCTTTACTTTTGCCTTTGCCACCCCAGCTTTCATGCTCTGGAATCGGTATACGATCTGGTCTCACTTCAACATCCATCCGTTTTTAGACAATGCCCCTGCTAATCTGGAATTTGTGCGGCATCTGGAGTGGTGGTTTATCCCCTTCACCCGTCATCTCTTAACTGGCCACGCCTTTACGTTGTTGTTCTTGGGATTGGGATCCCTGCTGATCTGGAAGATTCTGAAACGTCGTTTTCAGCAACCCACCGCGACGATCTTGAGCAAACGGCAAAGTTATGCCCTGACAGCGTTCCTGGAAGTCTTGCTACTGGGCTTTTTCCTCAACAGTACTATCATGACCAGTGCTGATGCTATGCGCGGGGGGCTGTTTTTCTTGGGGGGTTTTACCTTCTTCTGGGTGGTTGGCATCCTGATCAATGGGCTTTCTCCTTCACGACTGGCGGTGGTGGACTGGCTTCGCTTTGAGCAGTCACAGCAGGCAAAACTACAGGATTGGATCTGGGCTGACAAGACCCCGGCTCCGGTTGCAATTGGATTTAATCTTCTGATTGCTGCCGCCCTCCAGATTCCCTGGATCCTGGTCTGCTGGCCTGCGGATGCTCAGCCCATGCAGGGGATCTTAATGGTAGTCTCTACCTCAGTGGCATCACTGATCTTTGCCACCCTCTTACAGATGATCCTGATCAGCAAACTGCGCCGACCCTGGATGTGGGCTGGGGGGACCTTATGCCTGGGTATATTCCTTCCCCCAATTTTGCTGGCCATTTTTCAGATTGAAGCACCCGTCCTCTGGACTTTCGTGGGTGTTCCCTGGATCGCGTTTGCCGAGGACGTTGGGAGTTCACCTCTCCTGATTGGCCTCTTGGGTCAGGGCCTGATCCTGGGTATGCTCAGCTGGCAGTTGCGGCTCCAGCTCCGGCGGATGGCTCGTTTGTCGAAATAACACAAGGTTGAGGTGGTGATGGGGATTGGGAAGGCATTTGAGCACCCTGGTGATCCTGGGGTGGGGGATGAGTTTGGGGTGTATAGATCCAGTATTAGGGGCGTCTCCAGCTCAGATGGCCCTGGAACAGGGGATGGCCGCCCTGAATCAGCGCAATTATGCTGCCGCGATCCAGCACTTTCAAACGGGATTGCAGGCCAATCCACACTCCATCAGCCTCTACCGCGCTCTGGCTCTGGCCCAACAGCGATCCGGTGATCCCAGCAGGCTATCCAGACCCTGAAAACAGGACTATCGAGGGTTCCTGATGATCCTGAAGCTCATGTCAATCTGGGTTGGTATCAGCATCTGGTGGCAGATAATCTGGCAGCCAAAGTCACCCTGCAGCGGGCCACCCAGTTGGCCCCGGATCTGAAAACAGGTTTTAACGCGCTGGGGATCGTGCTCCTGGATCTGGGGGAAGTGGATGCTGCTGTGGCCGCTAACCGCCGTGCTGTTGAGATTGATCCCAACAATGAAATTGGTCACTACAATCTCAGTCTGTCCCTGCAGGCCCGTGGCGATTATCAGGAGGGAATTACTGCTGCCCAGCGAGCAGTGGATCTGGAACCTGGGAACCCCCACCCGCGCGTGGCTCTGGCTCTGGGCTACTTCCAGGCAGAGCAAATCGAGCAGGCCATCACTACTTACCGTCAGGTTCTGACCATGGATGGGCGCTACCGTGATCCTGCATTTGTAGAAGGGCTGGTGGAATTCGGGTTTACCCCAGAACAAACTCAAACTGTACAAATCTTGCGGGCAGAGACTCCTTAACCCCCTGCTATCAAGCAGACGCTCTATAATTTGAGGTAAGCGGCAGTCTTGCTCATTAACGCAGGGGTGAGAGCGTGACCGAACTGACGGTTAATGAATTGCGATCCATGCCTTTGTTTGAGGGCTTCAGCGAAGACGTCCTCATGCCTCTGGTACGGCAGATGTCAGTGCGTCGGCATCCCATTAACCAGGCGATCCTGCTGCAAAATGACTGGGGTAACGCAGTTTACTTTGTGATTGATGGCTGGGTAAAGATCCGCACCTATGATCTGGAGGGCCGCGAGATCACTTTGACCATCCTGGGCCCTGGAGAAGTGGTGGGGGAGATGGCAGCCCTGGATGAAGTGCCCCGTTCCACTGATGTCATGGCCCTGACCGAAACCACCGTCGCCTGCTTACCGGCTCACCATTTCACCCATTTTTGGAACAGATCCACAGGCGGGCATCCGCCTATCTCAGCTCATGTCCCGGCGTCTGCGCATGATCAATCGTCGGCTGCAACTGCGGGAAGCCAACGCCACTTCACGGGTCGCCGATATTCTGCTTTTTCTGGCCGAGTATCGTGGTAAGGTCAGCCGCTCTGGGGTAGAAATTCCCAATCTCCCACATCGAGAATTGAGCAGCTTAAGTGGCCTGGCTCGGGAAACGGTTACCCGGGTTCTGGCCAAGCTGGAAAATGAAGAACTGATCCATCGGGATCGGACTCGGGATGTGCTCTGTATTCCCCAGTTGGATGCTCTGGAGAAATTGATCCTGTAGGGTTTCTCCCTGACTACCCCATGCGTTCAACCTGCAACAGGGTCAACTCTGCAGCGGGAGATCGAATGAAGCTGGCTCGGGAGACTCAGCGGTTGTCGCAACGGTGGCTGGAAATCCAAGGAACGGGCTGGTTTCAATGGAGCGAATACTGAGGGAAAAGATGGGATTGGAAAGAACTCCCGCCAGCACGGTAGCCACCAGGGTTGTGACCATACCCACCTGCAGGGATCGCATTCCCAACCGCGACCAATCTGCCTCAGGATAGTTCTGCACCGAAACCGACATTTCTTGAGGCTCCTTGACCACCATGGCCTTGATCACCCGCACATAGTAGTAGATGGAAACTACACTCGTTACCAGTCCCACGATCACCAGAGTATAGGCTTCGGCCTGCCAGCCCGCCCAGAAAAGATACAGCTTGCCGAAGAAACCTGCTAACGGTGGCAACCCACCCAATGACAGCAGACACATACTTAAACAGAGGGTAAGGAACGGATCCTTCTGGTAAAGGCCATTGTATTCAGCAATCTCGTCGGTCCCTGTTTTGAGGCTGAAGAGGGTCACACACAGAAAGGCTCCCAGATTCATGGCCAGATAAACCAACAGATAAAAGATCAAACTTGCAAATCCTGCTTCAGTCCCGGTGACCAGCCCGATCATGACAAACCCAGCCTGGCCAATGGACGAGTAAGCCAGCAGCCGCTTCATGCGGGTTTGGCTGATGGCCACCACATTGCCCAGCAGCATACTGAGAATTGCCAGCACCGTGAACACCGTTTGCCACTCGCTGGTTACATCCGGAAAAACAGTGGTGAGAAACCGCAGGGCCAGCGCAAAGCCAGCTGCTTTCGATCCCACCGAGAGAAAGGCCACCACCGGGGTGGGAGCTCCTTCGTAAACATCGGGGGTCCACTGGTGAAAGGGAACTGCTGCCAACTTAAAACAAATCCCCGCAATGGACAGCACCAGCGCCATCAGTCCCGCCAGTCCCGCATCTGCAATATAGGGAGCAATCGCCTCTAGATGGGTTTCTCCACCGGACAGACCGTAGAGCAACGACATGCCATAAAGAAAAATCGCGGTGCTGCTGGCCCCGATCAACAGATATTTCAGCGCCGCTTCACTGGAGCGGGCATCACGCTTCATATACCCTGCCATCAGGTAACTGGCAATTCCCAGCGTTTCCAAAGCCACAAACAACATCACCAGATCGGTTGCTCCGGAGAGAAACATGCCCCCCACCGTGGCAGTGAGCAGGAGCACATAAAACTCTGGGGCCGGAGTCCCCGCCTGCACCACATAGCGCTCTGACATCAACACCGTCAGAATGGCCGTGATCAGGATCACTCCCCGAAACAGGATACTGACTGGATCCGCCGTGAAGCTGCCCAGAAAACTGACCATGTCCGGAGTCTGCCACTGGAAGGCCAGAACCCCCAGACTGGCGAACAACCCAAAAACCGAGACCAAGGGCAAACGCTGCCGTAGACTGACATCACCGATCAGATCGGCAACCAGCACCACCAGGAGGGTGAGGGTGACAATAATTTCCGGCAGAATTGCATCGGCGTTAAGGGGAAAATTGGCGGAGAAAAGATCCATAACACTGGGGGGCGAAACGATGTCGGAACGTTAAGCAATTCCGCTTCAGCATACCGTGATTTCTAGTGCAGTGGAGCATTGGAAAATCCTTGGCTAATCCATGAGCGCTCCCGATAGGAGAGAGCCTCATCCCTCAGCGGTTGGACTGGGTTGAGGACGAAGCCAGAATTGATAGACTGTCTCAGACAGTTGCCGGATCAACTCCACCGCAGCGGGATCATTAGGGGTTGCTCTCGCCACCCAAACCGCCACCAGATAGCGGCCTCCTGTCGGCATATCAACGATGCCCACATCTCCCACCACACTGCTGATCGTTCCAGTTTTATGGGCAAAACGGGAATTCTCTCCCAGACCCAAACTCAGGAGCGCTGGGGTTTCAGTGCGGCGCATCATATCCATCAGGCGATCACGACTGCGCAGGCTCAACAGCTGGCCCGCTTCCAGACTATGGAGCAGCGTCACCATATCCAGGGCACTGGTGGTGTTTTGTCCCTCCAGATCCGGCAGTAGTTCCACCAGTTGGGTGTGTTGCAGCCCCCACTGACGAAAGATCGGGTTCAGACCTTCCCGTCCGCCAAGGCGATCGATCAGTAAGTTGGTTGCGGTATTGTCACTGATCGTCATCATGAGAGTGGCTGCTTGCAGTGCGGTCACCTGCGAACCTTCGGGACGGTTTTGCAGCACCCCAGCTTCTCCAACCACCAAACTGGGATCGATCGTTAGAGTTTCATCCAATGGCAGCAGACCATTATCCACTGCCTGCAGAAAAGCCACCAGAATCGGGAGCTTGATGGTACTGGCAGCCGGAATCGGTTCAGAACCCCGCACATCCGCATAGCTACTACTGTCAACATCGGCGACGATTAGATGTGGAGTCAGACCAGGTCGCTCCAGGAAAGGGGCCAGTTGCGTCTCCAGTTCCCTCAGGGGCTGATTAAAAAGAACGGCCTGAGAAGTTTCTCCCTGAGATACGGGTGTTAATTGCTCTGGGGCAGACTCTGGAAACACCGATCGCAGGAGCTGAGAAATCCCCCCGATCAGGAGTCCCAGACTAATACTGAGGGCAGCTGCTCGCAGCAGGATCAGATCGCGAGAGGCCGGAGTCTTTCCTGCGCGGCGTTTACGGGAGGTCGACCGAGGAGAAGTGGATGGCCGTGGGGCAAGCCTCTCTCTTGACTGGGGGTTGCGCGCAGGCACAAGAGCGGTGCTGCTAGATCGAGGTTCAGATGGGGGCCGATCCGGGGGAGGTAGGGCCCTCAGCCCCTCTTGCCGGACCGCAGAGCGACGGGAGTCAGACCCCTGGCTTTCCCCTCCATGTCTTCCTGAAAACTGCCCTCCAGATGAGTGAGCGGGTAAAAGCCTCTGGAGCCGCTGAGAGGATCGGCGGGATTGACGTGGGGATCGACTGCGAACTCCTGCCATAGCTGCTCTCCTGACTGCACGAAGGAACCATCAAAAGCTTGTTTGCGGATCTCACTAAGGGCGTTTTCGACCATGAGCCCATTGCAATCGCCGTAGAATCCCTCGCAACAAAGCGATCTCCTGCACAGATAGTTCAGCCCGGTTAAACAAAGCCCGGAGCTTGGTCATTTTGCGGGCCACCGTATGGGGCTGCAGGTAACTGATCTCTAGCAGTACCCGTTGCATTTGCGCAAAGAAAGCTTCACGCAGCTGGGTTGAAGGCAGGTGGGTGGGAGTCTGAGTTGAGGAGGTGAAATGATCCACAGCCTCATCTTCGGCATGGGGATACATCTGCAAATAAGCGAGTCGCAGTTCGTAGCCACAGATCGCCACTGCTTGGCCTAAATTCAGGGACGGATAATCAACCGAGGCAGGGATCATCACATGACGCTGACAGAGAGAAAGCTCTGCATTGCTCAAGCCGTGCACCTCTGGTCCGAACACAACAGCGCTCATCATACCTCCAATTAGCCAGGGAAGGGCATGACGAGGTGATTCCAGCTGCCATTCAGGAGGATAGTTTTGATGACGACCCGAAGTCCCCACAACTCGTTGGCAGTCCGCCACAGCCTCCAGGAGGGAGTTGACAACCTCGGCTCCCTGCAGGAGTTCCACCCCATGCACTGCAGCGACAATGGCCTCCGGATCTAGGGGATCACACTGGGGATCCACCAGCACCAACCGCTGCAGCCCCATATTTTTCATTAAGCGAGCCACAGCTCCCACATTGCGGGGACCCGCGGGACGAACCAGAACTAGTTTGATCTGGATCAGGGGGTGTGGAGAAGGGACCACGAGGTCCTACCGGGATCAAGGGTTGGGTTCGAGTTTAGCGGATCCAGGGACTTGAATCGGCAGCTCTGTGGGTCTGTCTTCATTCTCAGCATGGGCAACGTCCACCCGTCTGCCGACGACCCCGGGAGAAAAATCCTCTGCTTCTGACTGGACAAAATAAGCGGTGACATGGGGGCTGCCAAACTGAATCACATCCCCCGGTTCCAGCAACCGATGCTGCACCTGCACATCATTGACAAAGGTGCCGTTACTGCTGGGAGACCCAAACCCATCGCCGTCATTAATCATGTAGCGACCCTGGGGATCGCGGATCAACACCGCCTGATGCCGTGATACATACCTGCCTGGAATGTAAATCGCACATTGGTTGGAACGACCGATGCGGTAAAGGCCACCCTCCAGAGGAAAAATGAAGGTCTGGTCCTCCACGACTACATGAAGGGCTGTATGTAACTTTGTCATGGCTGAGATCGAAGGCATGGGCAGAGATTCCACGCTACACTCCCAACCCTACCGATAGAGAGGCAGGGGGTAACTCCTGCTTGTGGCGCAATTGACCTCAGCAAAAACGCGTAACTCAGGTCAACTTTGGTCCAAACCTCCAGACAACTGGCATCAATTAACCTAGGATCACAGTAATCCTGATCAGAAAAAGGTAGATGTTACAAGCATCCGAGCTTTTACAGCGCTACACCACAGGTGAAAGAGAATTTAACGGTCTGACCCTGGCGGGACCGGAGCGCAAGGTCAACCTGCGTGGGGCTCAGTTGACAGATATTCAGTTTCGGGGGGCTGCCCTGTGGATGGTAGACCTGAGTGGGGCGAATCTGTCGGGAGCCAACCTGCGCGATACGACTCTGATCTCAGCGGAAATGGTGGAGGCCATTCTGGTGGAGGTGGTTCTGAGCGGTGCCGACCTGACTGCTGCCAATCTCCAAGGAGCTGATTTGACTCGTGCCAAATTATGGGGAGCCAATCTGCGACGGGCTGTACTGGTGCAGAGCAAACTGCGGGAGCCAGTTTACAGGGGGCTAATCTCTGGGCTGCGGATCTGGAGGACAGTGATCTGAGTGGTGCCAGTCTGGAG
>JAAUUJ010000027.1 GCA_012030715.1 Synechococcaceae cyanobacterium SM2_3_1
TGGGTGGACTCCACTGCTACATCCCGAGAAGTTGAGGGAGAATGCTAGGCTATTGGGATGCACATTTGAGCTACTGATTTCGCGGGTAAGCACCATGCATGCATTCATCCTGGGTATTCACCTTCAACCTGGTCCTCTAGCCCTCAGTGTTTTTGGCATGGGATTGCCTGAACTGGCTGTGATCACCGGAATCGCACTGGTGATTTTCGGCCCCAAAAAATTACCGGAATTGGGGAGCTCCCTGGGCAAAGCGCTGAAAGGATTTAAACAGGAGATGGATCATCCCTCCGCGGCTGAGGATACAGAAGAGTCAGCAGTCGATAAGTCCTGATTCGGAGCCACAGCAGCCAAAAGCAGATAGTCTAGAAATAAAAGCTGGATCACCTCGACAGGTGCACCTTGTAATGGGCGAACCCACTGATTTTGAGTTGATGGAGCGCATTCAGTCCCATGAGCGGCGCGCCCACTTCATGCTCAAGGATCGCTATCATAAGCGTCTGTTTGAAATTGCATTTGCCGTATTAAAAAACACCCATAAGACCCATGATGTGGTTCGTCAGGTGTTTGACTTTATCTGGCGGGAGTCCTCGTTATTTGATCTGGAACGGGATCGATCCGTCGCCATCTGGCTTTATGAACTGACGGGATTTTATGCTCGCGAACGACTGCAGCGCTGGTCCTGGTTCCCGCAAGATCGTGCTCAGCCTCGGGGGTTTCTACTACCAACGGGTGTGATCACAGGCCTGAGTTTGCTGGTGGTGGGGCTGGGGAGTTACGCGGCCTGGGCCACCTGGCAGTTATCTTCTTTGGGAGAACAGGTTGCTGATCGCCAGCCTCAGCCAGATCCGGAGGACTTTCAGCAGATATATCGACAGTGGCAGCAACAGCCGGGAACTCAGTCTTTTACCTTGCGGGCTCCTCGTTTTGAAACTGACACGCTGGCCCAGATCCTCTGGTCATCCGAGCAGCGGCAGTTGTTATTTTTAGCCACCGATTTTCCGGCACTGCCGAAAGGCAAAGCTTATCAGCTCTGGGTGGTCTCCCAGGTGGCTGCCCCCTCAGGGGCTGATCCGACTCAGACCGTAGAGATTTTGGAGGATGCAGGCACCCTCAATCCTTCACCTCAGGAGAGCACCCTGCAGTGGATCAGTCAGAGTCTGGCCACAGAAACGCCCCTGGGTTTTTTGGTCACAGAGGAGCCCCAGTCGGGAAGTGAACAGCCCGCCGGTCCTGTGGTACTGGAGAGTAGTAAGGTAGCACCGATTCAGGTGGGTCCGCCAAAAACGCCAGCGGATCCTGCCCCCAGGGCAGAGGAAAATTCTGGAGCTTAATTTGTCTACAAAGGGGCGTTTGATGAATCTTGTCACCTCTCCATTGCCAAACCTTGCCGTCCTGGCCTCAGGCAGTGGCAGTAACTTTGCAGCGATTGCCCAGGCGATCCAGGCGGGACATCTCCACGCTCAGATCCAGGTCCTGATCAGCAATCATCCAGAGGCAGGGGTGAGGCGGAGAGCGCAACACCTGCAGATTCCAGAAGTGGTGATTAACCATCGGGACTTTCCGACACGGGAGGACTTTGATCAGAAGATCTTGGAAACCCTGCAACAGCTCCAGGTGGAGTGGGTGATTCTGGCGGGGTGGATGCGGCGGCTGACCGCGGTGCTGGTGGATGCCTATCCTGCTCGGATCCTCAATATTCATCCCAGTTTGCTGCCCAGTTTTCCGGGGATGCATGCCGTTGAGCAGGCGCTGGACTTTGGGGTCAAGATTACAGGATGTACGGTGCATATCGTGACACTGGAGGTGGATGCTGGCCCGATCCTGAAGCAGGCAGCGGTTCCGGTGCTAGAGGGAGATACGCCTGAGAGTCTGGCAGCCCGGATCCAAGCAGAAGAACACCGGATCTATCCTGAGGCCATTGCTCAGTGTCTGGTTCAGGCGGCCAACGGGATGGATCTTACAGAACTGTCACCTTGAGGCTGTTTTTGCGATGGGGTTGTCGCAGCTTACGCATGGCTTTGGATTCAATTTGCCGAATCCGCTCACGACTGAGGCAGAGGATCTCGCCAATTTGTTTCAGGGTTCGCGGGGATCCATCCACTAGACCATAGCGATAGCGGATCACATCAGCTTCTCGCGGGGAGAGGGTGTCCAAGATCTGCAGCAGACTTTCCTTCTGCATTTCCTTTTCTAACAGCTGATCCGGGGTTTCCAGATCAGACTCAATGAATTCTCCCAACTCCGAATCCTCGGATCCCACTTGCATTTCCAAAGAGATCGGCAGTTGAGCGGCCTCCAGAATCTGGCGCAGTTTTTCCACCGTGATCTCTAGATGATTGGCCAGTTCCTCTTCAGTGGGTTTGCGTCCCAATTCCTGGGAAAGGATCTTGGCCAGCTTTTTGAGCTTGGAAAGAGATTCATAGAGATGCACAGGCAGGCGGATGGTGCGGGCCTGGGAAGCAATGGCGCGGTTGATCGCCTGCCGGATCCACCAGGTGGCATAGGTAGAGAACTTAAAGCCTTTCTGACTGTCAAACTTTTCTGCAGCCCGGATCAGGCCTAGCGACCCCTCCTGAATCAGGTCCTGGAAGGAAACACCCCGGTTGAGATAGTGCTTGGCAATGGAGACCACCAAGCGCAGGTTCGCGGCCACCATTTTTTCTTTGGCCTGTCTGCCTCGTCGCAGGCGGTGACGAAACTCCGAAATCTCCATCTTCACCGCAGCAGCCCAGATACTTTCGGGGACCTCGGAGGGATCCTGCCAGCGTGCGTCCTGTTGCACCAGGTCCTGGCGGATGGTTTCCAGGTCAAGCAGATCCGCGATGCGTCTGGCCAGTTCGATTTCTTCCTCGGCCCGCAACAGGGGAATTCGACCAATTTCCTGGAGGTAAAGGCGAATTGAGTCCTCCAGTCCTGAGTCTCTCCGTTGGGATCCGTCACGACCGGGTGGCCTGTCCCGCTGAGGGGACTCTTGTTGGCCATTTGCTACCGACCAGGAAGCCTCCAGTGTTTGTTCCATTGTTGTTTGCAGTCGCACCTCTATGTAAGGGAAGCCGCTTGCTTGCAAGTGTTCCCAGAAAAGCAAAATTCCTTTCCTGGAGAGGGATGACCCACATCTGCTGAGCTGCTCACTCTCCGCTGGTAAGCCCTTGGGGGGCAGCCAACTTGCTATCCTATCCGATTCTTCGGTTCAGTTCTCCCAAGCCCAAATCCTATGTCGATCACCCTCATTCCGCAGCAAGTAGCTCCTAAAGCGATGGGTCAGCTCTGGCTGTTACCGTAGTCCCAGTGAGGCTTTGGAAGTTGCGCTGGCTCTGCTAGAACAGCAAAAAGATCAGCATAGGCAATGGCTTGAGGAGACCCGCCGAAAGATCCAGATCGGGATTGATGAGCTAGACCGCAGAGAGGGTATTGAGGGAAAAGTCGTCATGGAAAGGTTGCAAGCTAAGCTGCGTCAGGCTCGTGATCGGGGGTAATGAATCAGTACATCCTGTCCCAAGCGGCCAGTCGAGGTTTTCTATTCTTGAATCCAGGACTTCAAAACTCCCACCACTTCCTCCACAGGGATCTCCTGGCTTTCTCCGGTGGCCCGTTGCATCACCTCCACCTTGCCCTGCTTGAGACTGCGACCCGTGGTGATCCGGTAGGGAACGCCAATCAATTCTGCGTCCTTAAACTTGACCCCAGCCCGTTCATCCCGATCATCCCAGAGGGTTTCCACACCTGCCTGATTCAGATCGGTCACCAGCGTCTCCGCCACCTGCATCTGCTCGGTATCTTGGGTATTGGGCACTACCACAATGCAGTGATAGGGGGCAATTGCCAGCGGCCAGATCATGCCTTTGTCATCATAGGTTTGCTCAATCGCCGCCTGGGCCAGACGCGAAACCCCGATCCCATAGCACCCCATCCACAGATACTGCTCAGCCCCTTCCTCATCGGTGTAGGTGGCCGCCATCGCTTTCGAGAACTTTAACCCCAGCTGAAAAATGTGTCCGATCTCAATGCCGCGAGCCGAGTGCAGCGTCTGGGTCGGATCCCCCACCGATCGCTCTCCCACCCGGGCCGTGCGCACATCCACCACCGTCGGCAGAGGATACTGTTCGCCCCAGTTGGCACCCACGGCGTGCTTGCCTGGTTGATTCGATCCGGTCATGAAGTTTTTTAATCCCACCGCCGTTTCATCCACCAACCGCAACATCCGGGGAGCCAGATCCTTCCCCTTGCCGAGACAACTATCCGGTAGATCGGGGGCAATGTAACCTGTGGGAACCGGATCCCCCTGCCAACTGGCCTGGATTGAAGCATCCGCCATCCTCAACTTCAACAGTTTGCTAGCACCATAGGGTTCGGCCATGCGACTGAGGGCATTGGTCAGTTTGACCTCATTTACCTCCTGATCCGCCCGAATACTCACCAGAATGGCAACTGCTGTACCGTTATCGTAGATCCCCTGGTAAAGGATATTTTTGACCATGGCGCTGGGGGGTGCTTTCAGGAAACTGGCCAGCTTTTCGATTGTGTCGGTGCCAGGTGTATCCAGAATTTCAAAGGTGGAGTAAGGGGAAGGTTCAGCATCCGCAGGCAGCGAGACGGCTTTCTCCACATTGGCCGCATAGGATCCATCCTCTGTGAAAAGCACTTCATCTTCCCCAGCATCCGCCAGCACCATGAACTCCTGGGAGGCAGCTTGGGGTCCGCCAATCGCTCCAGCATCGGCATCCACCACCCGAAACTGCAGACCACAGCGGCTGAGGATCCGGTGGTAGGCCTGAAACATCTCCTCATAGGTGACTTTGAGGCTGGCTTCATCGGCATGAAACGAATAGGCATCCTTCATGATGAATTCCCGCCCGCGCATCAAGCCAAACCGGGGCCGGATCTCATCGCGAAACTTGGTCTGGATCTGGTAGAGGGTCTGGGGCAATTGCCGATAGGAGCGAATCAGTTCGCGGGCCAGAATTGTGACCACTTCCTCATGGGTCGGTCCCAGCCCCTGCTGCCGTCCCTGCCGATCCGTGAGGGCGAACATAATCCCTTCCGCCTGGGTGTAGGTATCCCAGCGCCCCGACTCCTGCCAGATCTCAGCGGGCTGCAACTGGGGAAAGAGGCACTCCTGGGCCCCAATCCCATTCATCTCTTCGCGGACAATCGCAGAAACTTTTTGCAGCACCCGCCAGAGGAAAGGTAAGTAAGAGTAGACCCCTGCCGCCAGCCGCCGCATGTAACCTGCCCGCACCAGCAGTTTATGGCTGGGCAATTCAGCCTCCGCCGGATCCTCCCGCAGGGTGACAAACAACAGTTGACTCAGGCGCATGGGCAGTCGTCCTCGCAGTTCCAGGCAGTGATCCCAAGTCTATAGCGGATGGTCCTGGGGTTGGTGTTCCATCTCAACTTCTGAGGCCGCGCTCACCAGTACCTTATCGACACGGCTACCGTCCATATCCATGACTTCAAAGCGAAAGCGCTCCCATTCAAAATGTTCACTGGGTTGGGGAATATGTCCCAGAAAAGCGATCACCAGTCCTCCCACTGTCTGATAGTTTTCACTGTCCTCCAGGGGCAGGTCTTCCACCGCTAACAGCTCCTTCAGGGTTTCCACCGCCAGCAACCCATCCACCAACCAGGATCCATCCTCCCGCCGGATCACCTGCCGCGGTTCTGGCTGATTGGCAGAGGGTACATCCCCCACAATCGCTTCCAGAATATCGGTGAGGGTAACCAACCCCTGAACGGTGGCATATTCATCCACCACGATCCCCAGGTGGATCCCACTGGAGCGAAAAGTCTCCAACACCTGTAGGGTCTTCATGGTCTCGGGCAAAAACAGGGGCAGCTGCAGATGGGATTGCAAAACCTGCAGGCAATGGTCCGGATCACAACCTACCAGATCCTTGGCCTGCACTACCCCGGCTATCTGATCCAGTCCGCCCCGACACACTGGAAAGCGTGAGTAAGGACTCTCCAATACCTGGTGCCAGATCTGCGGGGGCGTCTCCTCCAGATCCAGCCAGCTCACCTTGTTACGTGGGGTCATGAGGGAACCGACGCGGCGATCACCCAACCGCAACACCCGCTCCAGCATCGCCTGTTCCTGTACCTCCACCGTTCCCGCTTCGGTGGCCTGTTCGATCAACAGCTGGATTTCGGCTTCGGTAACCGGAGAGTGCACAGCTTTTTGTTGTCCAGTCCAGCGGAGCACCCGATCGGTGGATCCACTTAACAGCCGCACCAGAGGATGGGTGAGTTTCGCCAGAGTTTGCATCGGGGCGGCCATGGCGGTAGCAATGCCCTCGGGGTTGTTCAGCGCCAGCCGTTTGGGCACCAGCTCTCCCAGCACCAGAGAAAGATAGGTGATCAGGGCGACCACCAGGCCAAAACTCAGCACCTCACTGAAGGGGGCCACACCAGGAATCTGCTGGAGCAATGGACTGAGACGTTTAGAGAGTGTCGATCCGCCCAGAGCCCCAGAAAGGATCCCAATCAGGGTGATCCCGATCTGAACCGTGGAGAGAAACTGATTGGGGGCATTGGCCAGATCCAGGGCTTGCTGAGCCTTGGCACTCCCATCCTCCGCCTGTTGTTGCAACCGCGCCTTGCGGGAAGAGACCACAGCCGTTTCTGACATGGCAAATACACCATTCGCCAGCACTAACACCAGGATGAATAAAAATTCCAGTACAAATGAGAGCATGCAGGGATCGAGAGCTGCCAGACCTGTTAAAAGTTAAACACGGAAACGCCGAATCTCATCATTGATCCGCACCTGGTAAAATCCCGGTCGCAGCGTGCCTAACGGAATGGTTTCTCTGAACTCGATCGGCCTCAGGCACTGCACAAATACGGGTTCACGCACCAGCAGTTCAATCTGGAAGCGTCTTCCTCTCTGGTCAACTCGGGGCGGTAGCAGTTCACCACAGCCAGCAATGCCTTCGACAATCACACTGACCTGCTGCTGAAAACCATTTCCTGCCACCAGGATCTCGACGTTGGTGATCCCGGCAGGCACGATCTGGAACTCAGGTGGGGGGAAAGGAACTGGAACGGGTTCCGGGCAGAGGGCATTGGGGGGACAAGGGGGTGGGTGGTGGCAACGGAACGGGAGGGCAGTTCACCCCCTCACAGGGAACGGGGATCAGGGTGGGCAGGGGTTTCGGGGGGGAGCAGGCAAATGACATCACGGTCCACTAAACATTCCGGCGGTAAGCAGGAAAGACGATTGCTGTTGGTGATCGCGCAGGGAGGCAGACAGAAATAGCTGTCCGTGGTCACGCAGGGGAATGGCCTTGGGGGGCAGATCAATTCATCTAGGCAGTAAAGATCGGTTTGCGCCTGCAACTGAACGGTATTTTGTTCAGGAGTGATCTGACTCACCACCCCGGGGGGGGTGGAGGCACAGGCCCCGATCAGGGTTGCTAGCGCCATCCCCAGGAAGGGAATCCCACGGGTTTGGACTTGAAGTTCTAACTCACTCACACCAAGATCTCCTCACGATCCGATTCAGTTTCAGAGTAGGCCACCTCCAGAGGTGGGGCAAGAGGGCATGTGAGCAACCCCGGACATCAGCCCCTAAATGGGCAGGATTGCCTACAATAAAGGGGATTATTTGTAACAGGTCGTTAACTTACCTGCAGCAGATTCGGGAGGCTGTGATGCTCAGGCTGGAACATGTCCGCAAGATCTACCCCACCGGAGAGGTGCTCAGGGATGTCAATTGGGAAGTCAAGGCCGGGGATCGGATTGGCCTGGTGGGGGTGAATGGGGCTGGGAAGTCTACCCAGCTGCGCATCATTACGGGGGAAGTGGAACCCACCTCCGGAGAAGTGATCCGCCCCGCCAGCTGTCATATCGCCTATCTCTCACAGGAATTTGAAGTGGATCCGGGCTGCACCGTCCGCGAGGAGATGTGGAAGGTATTCAAGGAAGCCAACACTGTGCACAGGGCCCTGACCGAGGTCCACCATCTCATGGAAGTGGAGGGCAGTGATCCAGAAAAGCTGGAAAAGCTGCTCAAGGACATGGACCGTTTGCAACGGCATTACGAAGCTCTGGATGGCTATGCTCTCGATGCCCGGATCAGTAAATTGCTCCCCGAGCTGGGCTTTGAGGACGATGATGATCAGCGTCTGGTGGGATCCTTCAGTGGGGGCTGGCAGATGCGCATCAGTTTGGGCAAGATTATGCTGCAGAAACCGGATATTTTGCTCCTGGACGAGCCCACCAACCACCTGGATCTGGAAACGATTGAGTGGTTGGAGACCTATTTGAAACAGTTACCGATCCCGATGGTGATTGTCTCCCACGACCGCGCCTTTCTGGATCGGCTCACCACTGAGATTGTGGAAACCGAACGGGGGATCTCCACCACCTATCTGGGCAACTACTCCGCCTACCTGACGCAGAAATCCGAACTGCGTTCCGCCCAGCTGAGTGCCTTTGAGCGGCAGCAAAAGGAGATCGAGAAGCAACAGGCGTTTGTGGATCGCTTCCGCGCCAGTGCCACCCGCAGTACCCAGGCCAAAAGCCGTGAAAAGCAACTGGAGAAAGTCGAGCGGATTGAAGCCCCCGACTCCGACGTCCGCACCCTGCGATTTCAATTTGCGCCAGCCCCGCGCAGTGGGCGTGAAGTGGTGCAGATCAAAGACCTAACCCACTCCTACGGGGAAAAGATCCTGTTTCTGGGAGCCAATCTGCTGATTGAACGGGGAGATCGGGTGGCGTTTGTGGGGCCGAATGGCGCAGGCAAGTCCACTATTCTGCGCATGATCATGGGCATGGAATCTCCCACTGAGGGGGAAGTTAGCCTGGGAGCCCACCATGTCATTCCCAGCTACTTTGCCCAGAATCAGGCGGAGGCCCTGGATCTGACCCGCACCGTCATGGATACCGTTCATGAAGAAGTGCCGCAATGGTCCAATGAGGAAGTCCGGACCCTGTTGGGTCGCTTCCTGTTCAGTGGCGAGACCGTCTTCAAAAAAGTAGAAGCATTGAGTGGAGGAGAGAAAGCCCGCCTGGCCCTGGCCAAGATGCTTTTGCACCCCGCCAACCTGCTGATCCTGGATGAGCCCACCAACCACCTGGACATCCCCGCCAAAGAAATGCTGGAGGAAGCCCTGCAACGGTATGAGGGCAGTGTGATTATCGTCTCCCACGATCGTTATTTCATCTCGCAGGTAGCCACCCGCATTGTTGAGATCCGCGATGGCGAGCTGATCAGTTACAACGGCGATTATGCCTACTACCTCAACAAATTGGAGGAAGAGCAGGAGAAGGCTTGCCAGCAAAAAATGGAGGTCGAGAAAGCTCGTAAAGCCGCTGAGAAACGCCAAAAGGAGCGGGAAAAAGCCAAGTCGAAAAAGGCGGCGAAGTAATGGGTTGCTGCGGCAAGATCAAGCGCGGGACTTGACCCCCAATCCTGGCCGATCACTGGGGATCAGATAGCCCTCCTGCAATTCGGGACCCACAAAAGGATCATCCACCAGATTCAGGTGACTATCCAGATCGAGATAATCCACCAATGGACCCAGCTGGGCTGCCGCTGCATTGGCCAGAGCCGTATGACCATAACAACCGAGCATCACCTGCAGTTCCAGCGCCCGGGCGGTGTGGATCATGCGCAGGGCTTCCGTGAGTCCGCCCGACTTCATCAGTTTGATGTTGATGCCATGAACACGGTTGATCAGCAAGGGCAAATCACTGCTGGTCAAGCAACTTTCATCCGCAAAGATAGGCAGGGTGGCCTGATGCCAGAGACTCAACAGCTGCTCCTCTTTACCTTTTCTAGAGGCTGCTCCACCAGCGCTACCCCTTGACCTGCCAGCCAGTTGCACATGGGCACGGCCTCCTCCAGGGTCCAGCCACCGTTGGCATCCACCGTGAGCAACGATCCCGTCGGGATCACCTCCTGCACCGCAATCACCATCGCCTGATCCAGGTGGGTTCCCTCAGGGTTCCCAAGCTTTAACTTGAAGGCAGAAATCTCCGCATGTTCCATCCAGGCTTGAGCCTGTGCCTGGGCTTGCTCAGGACTGCTGATCCCAATCGTGACGGTGGTCGGGGGGCAGTAGCGCCGATTCAGTCCCCACATTTTCCAGAGGGGAACCTGGAGGGCTTTCCCCATCCAGTCGTGCAGAGCCATATCCACAGCAGCCCGAGCTGCGGAGGGCATCTCCCGTTCCAGCATCCATGCCGTGATGGTCTGCCGATCCCAGGGGGTAAACCCCTCCAAACTGCCCGCCAATAGCTGCAGGGCCATCTGGATCGCTTCCAGAGTTTGTGGATGTTCATCCACAGTAAAGGCACAGGCCTCTCCCCACCCCTGCAGACCCTCATGCTCCAACTGCAGCCAGACCACCGGAGTTGAGGTTTGTGTACCCCGACTGATGGTTAGGGGAACCCGTTTATGAACGGTGAAAGTTTGAATGTGCAGTTGCATACAATCGCAGCCGAGAGTAAGAATGTCTACCTTGACTCTGGCATAGAGTGAGGAATCCTGATGGAGAAGATTTATTGTCTGGATCAGAATCCACAAACCCTGCCTGCACGGGTGCGGCAGACTACTTCCTCCAGGGAAAATTCACGGTATAACTGGGGCATTGCCCGAGGAGCCATTGTATGGAGAGCACCTATCTACTGGGGTTGGCCTGGATCGCCGGAATGCTCTGCCGCTCCTTGCCTGCTGGAGTCACCTGGGGGTGGATCTGGCCCTTACTGCTGGGGATCCTCGGCGCTGCTCTCAGTCGTCGTCGTCCTGCCCTGCTGCGCACCTGGTTGATCGCGGGCCTCGTGGGGCTGGTGGCATGGGCCTATCTGGGGTTGCGCACTCCTGTCCCTGGACCGCAGAACATTAGTATTCACGCCCCCCAACCTCGAGCCACGGTGGTGGGAGAAGTGCTCACCGATCCGCAGGAAACCCGCAGTGGTCGGGTGCGTCTCTGGCTGCGCACAACTCAATTTGTTCCCGAAAATGGATCACCTCAAGCAGCTGACGGCAAGCTTTACATCACCATGGATGCCGATGTCCTGGAGGGAAAAGATGTTCACCCCAGTCAGACATTACAGCTGAACGGATCACTCTATGTGCCCAGCCCCTGTGAGAATCCTGGCGGCTTTGACTTCAGGCGTTATCTACAGCAGGAGGGAGCCTTTGCCGGGCTGAGTGCCTACAACATTGAAGTGGTGGATGAGGGGCAATCCTGGGGAGGTTGGGCATTACGCCGCCGCATTCGGGGGGCCCTGGTGCGGGGTCTGGGGGAAGAGGAAGGGGAGCTGCTCTCCTCCATGGTGCTGGGGGCACGGGCTGCGGAACTGGGCTTTGACATCAAAGATTCCTTCCGAGAAGTGGGCCTGGCGCATGTGCTGGCGGCCTCTGGCTTTCACGTCACCCTCCTGATCGGGGTGGTGCTTTCCCTGACCCAGAACACACCATTGCGCAGTAAACAATTAATCATTCTGGTCACCCTTGGCTTCTATGTGCTGCTCACGGGATTTAGCCCCCCTGTATTACGGGCTGCGCTCATGGGTCTGGCGGCCTCGGTCGTGTTGACGGAACCGATGCTGGAGGGACGAATTCGACTGGAACCACTTGGGGCCCTGTTGATCGTGGCGGATCTTTTATTGCTCCTCAACCCCACCTGGGTCAATGGGCTGAGTTTCCAGCTCAGCTTCGTGGCCACCCTGGGATTGATGGTGGGGGTTAAACCGATTACAGAGCGCCTCACCTGGATCCCGGAGGGGTTGGCAGTTCCGGCAGCCGTTTCCCTCTCGGCTCAGGTCTGGACTTTACCTCTACAGTTGTTTGTCCTGGGGCGGATGGCTAATTACTTTCTCGTGGCCAACCTGCTCACCCTGCTCTTCATTTTGATCCTTTGTGTGGCAGGGTTTTTCGTCTGCGGAGTCTCTTTGGTCAGCCCTTATCTGGGCTCCCTTATGGCTGCCCCTCTGCGGTTTCTGCTAGAACCCCTGATCAATCTGGTGGCCTGGATCGCCAGCTGGCCCTATGCCACCTACTATGCCGCCCCTACCTCCTGGGCTCAATGTATTCTTCTCTACGCTGCCCTGGCTGCCCTGGCCTTCTGGCCGGGCTGGAGGAACCGGATCCGCTGGCAGGGAACGGCGTTGGTCATGGCTGCCATCTTCTGGTTACCGGGTTTTGTGGGGCGGGGGCCAGCCGTTCAGATCACGGTTCTGGCGACAGGACGCGCCCCGGTGATGGTGGTGCAATCCCACCAGGAAACGGTGGTGATTAACAGTGGATCTGAAGAGGTGGTGGACTTTGATCTCCTGCCCTTTTTGCGACAGCAGGGGGTGCGGCGAATTGATCATGCGATTGCTACCACCGCTGAAGGGATCATCAATGGAGGCTGGACCCGCTTGCTGGCAGAGATCCCGGTGCGCAACTTCTGGGATGGTGAAGAAGCCAGGGTCTCAGGCCCCTACACGCAAGTGCTGGCTGCGGTACAGGCGAACCCGGGCATTCAATACCAGTCCCTCAGTGTTGGGGATCAGATTCCCACCCGCTCACTCCTGGATCTGCAGGTGTTGCACACAGGACCATTGGTCTTGAGTCTGACCGCCAAACCCCAGTCTGCAGAATCCGCCACCTGGTTGTTGCTGGGGACAGCGGATCGGAATGTGCAAACTTCTGTTCTGCAAAATACTGCGCTTCGTCCGACTCAAGCGGAGTGGATCTGGTGGGATGCCAGTGCTCTGTCACGGGAGTTACTCGAGGGACTGCAGATCCAGGGGGGCGTGGCCAGTCAGACGGGAGCAACACCACCTGAACCCTGGTTCCAGGAAAAGGGACGTCCTCTGCTGAGCACGGGGCAGGATGGAGCGGTCTGCTGGTTTCCAGGGGTAGACATTTACCCTTGCCGCGCCTGCAGCTGACTCAGATACACCTCTAAAACACGCAGTTGCTCAGAGGTGGGACTGGTGGGAGGATGAACCTGCTTTAGCCAGTGCAGCGCTTCCACAACCCGCAAAGATCGGTGCTGACATAGGTAGGCCAGACATACCAGGGGCGATCGTTCAATGCCCCCCAGACAATGCACATAGAGAGGCATTTGCCGTTGAAGGGCCCGATGGACAACTTCCACGGCTTTGCCGAGATCTTCAGGGCTCATCGGCGTTGAGTAATGGCTATCAGGCAACACCAGACGCCCACAGTGAAACTGAGCACTGACATCAGCAGGTAGCTGCCCCTCTCGCTCAGAACAAAGGCTAAGAATTGCGATGATCCGGGCCGCTTCCAAGACCGTACTGTCCCCCGGACGAGGGAGATCTCCTACCGCTAATTTTCCCGGAATCACCCAGCTAAACCTCAGCCCTCGAGCGCGGGAGCGAGGCCGCCGCTGTGGAGCAAATAACCGGATCAACCACTTCCAGAACTTCTGCAGCAGGGCTCCTAGCGCTGAGGGAGGTCCAACTCCGGATCCAGATAAACTGGGATGCTCAACCCCTATCCCCAACCAGGCCATCGACAGAATCAGCGGCATTGAGTTTGTGGTCATGGGCACCGTCACACGACCCATAGGCTTTCTTAAAGCATAGATAAAGTATGTTCAGCATACGCGATCCACAGAAGCAGTCCTTTCAGCCTTGCTGCACTCCCTCGGAGAATCCACGCATAGAGGCAATCAATCTTTCAGGGATGTCAGTAATAACACCCAGTACTTTAGAGTGCTGCAGAAGACTTCGTCCATGATCTGGATCATTGACGGTCCAGGGTAATAAGGAGATCTGGGAAACTTGAGCCAGCTGAAACAGGGTGGGGTGGAGGTGCTGCCAGTGGGGAGCCAGAATAGAGGCACCGAGTTGCTGGCACTGCAGGCACAACTGGCGAGCCCGGATCCATTGATCCCCAAGGTCACTGGGTTCCGGAATCAACAGTCCTGTCCGCACCTCGGGATCCAACCCCCGTATGGCATGCAGAGAAGTAGGCTGAAAAGATGTCACGATGAACTGATCTGGGTTCAAATAACGCTTTGTTAACTCCAGAACGGTAGCCTCGTATCCTGTCTCTTTCAGTTCCACATCCATCAGACAGCGATCCTGAACCAGTTGTAGGACAGCCTCAAAGGACGGGATCGGTTTGTGGTCCTGCAATTCGGCAAAAGTCCACTCTTGAATGGGCTTTCCCCTAAAATCAGGATCGTGGTGAGTTAGCAGTCCTCCATCTGCCGAACGGCGGACATCGCATTCAACCATGTCAGCCCCGATCTCGAGGGCCCAGCGAAATCCGGCCAGGGTATTCTCAGCCGCTCCAGGCTGGCCACGGTGGGCTACGATCCAGGGGCCTCGGCTCATAGGGAAGCCGGAGAGAGTTCACTGGCAAAGCTGGCCAACTTCACAAACTGAAATGGACCGGAAAGCGATCCCCAGATGACTTGATCGGTCTCGGGGTCTAGCCCCTGATCCAGGCTCCAGAACCGCGCATCCGTTAATTCAAACTCAGCCCGCAGGTAGGTTTGTTGTTCCCGACGGACCACAATGCAGGTTTTTCCAGGAATACTTTTGCCCTTGTAGGAAGCTCCAGTCCACTGCACCTCGGTGATGCAGCCGGGTAAAATCTCCAGATCTGCAGAGGTCAGTTGGCGTAATCGCCGCCGATCCTGGCCTGCCCCTGCAAAAGCTTGAGAATTTCGTAGACCGTAATTCTGGATGCGAATACCTGTCGTGTCCTCCTGTAAGCTCACAACCCGCTGCCGATAGGGTTGCTGTAGGGCGATGTCATAGGCCTGCTCCACATAAAAACTGAATCCCCCCAGCAGATCCACGGACAATGGACACTGAAAAACGTGGATATTGGCAAACCAGACAGGCTCCCTTCTGGCCTGCTCAGCATTGTTAAAGTGCCCCGCCATCCATTGGGCCAGTCGCAGCAGTTGTTCAGAAAAGGTCATGATCATGCATTCTTGCGGACGGGTGAAATCCTACAGCCATTTGACACCGGAGTGCCTTCCTTGCTACATTTGTTCTTCGTTGCCGTCTGATGCTTAATCAGGACTTCCCGCTAAGCCGTCTATGCCTACCATTCAACAGCTGGTTCGAGAAGAGCGAAGTGTTGCTCTGGAAAAAACAAAGTCGCCCGCTCTGAAGAGCTGTCCTCAGCGACGTGGTGTTTGTACCCGAGTCTACACTACAACTCCGAAAAAACCCAACTCAGCGCTACGCAAAGTGGCCAGGGTTCGCCTCACCTCCGGCTTTGAGGTGACTGCCTACATCCCTGGGATTGGTCACAACCTGCAGGAGCACTCTGTGGTCATGATTCGTGGCGGTCGGGTTAAGGACCTGCCTGGTGTGCGTTACCACATCATCCGTGGGACTCTGGATGCCGCTGGCGTTAAAGATCGTCTTCAGGGACGCTCCAAGTACGGTGCCAAGCGACCCAAGAAGGATGGCGGAGCTGCTCCCGGCAAGAAGAAATAAGTTTTGTTTGTGTTGAAGACCTTTACGGATTGATCCCCCACTCCTATGTCTCGTCGTAATCGTGCCCCTCAACGTCCTGTAAACGCTGATCCCAAGTATGGGAGTCGGCTAGTTTCGATGCTGATCAAAAAGATCATGCTACAGGGTAAAGGCTCCGTGGCAACTCGGATCGTCTACGATGCCATGTCGATTATTCAGGAACGGACAGGAACAGATCCTCTGATGGTGGTAGAAAACGCGATTCGCAACGCTACCCCAATGGTAGAGGTAAAAGCCCGCCGCGTAGGGGGGGCCACCTATCAGGTGCCTATGGAAGTGAGAGGTGAACGAGGAACCTCTCTTGCCCTGCGCTGGATCGTCCGTTTTTCTCGCGAACGTCCTGGACGAAGCATGGCTTCCAAGCTGGCCAACGAGTTGCTGGATGCCTCCAATGATTCTGGTAATGCGATCCGGCGGCGGGAAGAAACCCACAAAATGGCTGAGGCAAACAAAGCATTTGCCCATTACCGCTACTGATCTTTCTGTTGCACGTTCAAGATTGGGGTCGAGGTTATCCACAAACAACGTTAGAATCGTAAACGAAAGTTTAGACAGAGACTTAGCCTAATTCCTAGGGATCGAGGAGGTCATTGTGGCGCGTTCAGTACCGCTGGAAAAAGTTCGGAATATTGGGATCGCAGCTCACATTGATGCGGGTAAGACAACGACAACCGAGCGTATCTTGTTTTACTCCGGCATCATTCACAAAATGGGTGAGGTGCATGAGGGCAGCGCGGTAACTGACTGGATGGCCCAGGAGCGCGAGCGGGGGATCACCATCACTGCTGCGGCTATTACCACCAGCTGGCAGGATCACAAGATCAACATTATTGATACTCCTGGACATGTGGACTTCACCATTGAGGTGGAGCGTTCCATGCGGGTACTAGATGGTGTCATTACCGTCCTCTGCTCAGTGGGGGGTGTACAGCCCCAGACCGAAACGGTTTGGCGGCAGGCAGATCGCTACAGCGTGCCGCGTATTGGCTTTATCAACAAGATGGATCGCACCGGGGCGGATTTTTTCCGTGTGGTCAACCAGGTGAAGGATCGGTTGCGCTGCAACGCCGTTCCGATTCAAATTCCCATCGGCAGCGAAGATCAATTCCAGGGAATTGTAGATCTGGTGGGGATGCGCACCTACCTGTATACCAATGATCTGGGAACTGACATTCAGGTACAGGAAGAAATTCCAGCAGAAGTCAAGGATCTGGTGGATGAATACCGCGCCAAATTAATCGAGGCTGTGGCGGAAACCGACGAGTCTTTGATGGAGCGGTTCTTCGCCGATGATCAATTCTCAGAAGCGGAGATTAAGGCAGGCGTCCGTGCTGCCACCATCCGTGGCCAAATGGTGCCGATGCTCTGTGGTTCTGCCTTCAAGAACAAAGGGGTTCAGCGGTTGCTGGATGCTGTTGTCGATTACCTGCCCTCCCCCACCGAGGTTCCGGCCATTAAAGGTCTGCTTCCCGATGGCGCTGAGGCTACCCGCACATCCAACGATGAAGAGCCCCTGTCCGCCCTGGCCTTCAAGGTGATGGCGGATCCCTACGGTCGCCTGACCTTCGTGCGTGTTTATTCGGGGGTTCTGGAGAAGGGGACCTATTCCCTCAACTCCTCCAAAGACAAAAAGGAGCGCATCTCTCGTTTGATCGTCCTCAAGGCAGACGACCGGATTGAGGTGGATGAGCTGCGAGCCGGAGATCTGGGTGCTGTTCTCGGCCTCAAGGACACCTTCACTGGGGATACCCTCTGTGATGAGAAGAATCCGATCATTCTAGAGTCCTTATTTATTCCCGAACCCGTCATCTCTGTGGCCGTGGAACCCAAGACCAAGAGCGATTTGGACAAGCTCTCCAAAGCGCTACAGTCCCTTTCTGAAGAAGACCCCACCTTCCGTGTCTCTGTTGATGCTGAGACCAACCAGACCGTGATCTCTGGCATGGGTGAATTGCATCTGGAGATTCTGGTGGATCGGATGATGCGGGAATTTAAGGTGGAAGCCAATGTGGGTGCTCCACAGGTGGCCTACCGCGAAACCATCCGCAAGGCTGTTAATAAGGTGGAAGGCAAATTTGTCCGCCAGAGTGGAGGCCGTGGTCAGTATGGTCATGTTGTCATCGATCTGGAGCCCGGTGAGCCGGGCAGTGGGTTCGAATTTGTCTCCAAGATTGTGGGCGGTGTAGTTCCTAAGGAATACATCGGTCCTGCAGAGCAGGGAATCAAAGAAGCCTGTGAATCGGGAGTGGTCGCGGGCTTCCCCTTGATCGATGTTCGGGCCACGATGGTAGATGGCTCCTACCATGAGGTGGATTCAAACGAGATGGCCTTCAAGATTGCCGGATCGATGGCCCTGAAGGAGGCTGTCAGACGGGCAAGTCCAGTTATTTTGGAGCCCATGATGAAGCTTGAGGTTGAGGTTCCCGAAAACTTCCTCGGGGATGTGATCGGGGATATCAACTCTCGCCGTGGTCAGATGGAAGGCATGAACACGGACTCAAGTACCGGCATGTCAACCGTGACTGCGAAGGTGCCCCTGTCGGAGATGTTTGGCTACGCCACGGACATTCGTTCCAAGACGCAGGGTCGGGGAACCTTTACAATGGAATTCTCCCATTATGACGAGGTTCCTCGTAGCGTTGCTGAGCCCATCATCGCTAAAAATAAAGGCAATGATTAATTAGATAAGGAAGTAAGAGCACAATGGCACGCGCTAAGTTCGAACGGAACAAACCCCACGTCAACATTGGCACAATTGGCCACGTTGACCATGGCAAAACCACCTTGACAGCAGCAATCACATCAACTCTCTCAGCTATGGGTCACTCCAAGGCCAGAAAGTATGACGATATTGATGCTGCTCCTGAGGAAAAGGCGCGGGGGATTACCATCAACACAGCTCACGTGGAGTACGAGACAGATATTCGTCACTATGCCCACGTGGACTGCCCCGGTCACGCTGACTATGTGAAAAACATGATCACCGGTGCCGCGCAGATGGACGGAGCGATCTTGGTGTGTTCAGCGGCTGATGGTCCTATGCCTCAAACTCGGGAGCATATTCTACTGGCTCGTCAGGTGGGTGTTCCTTCTCTGGTGGTCTTTCTCAACAAGGAAGACATGGTGGATGATGAGGAACTGCTGGAGCTGGTGGAACTGGAGCTGCGGGAGCTGCTCTCTTCCTACGATTTCCCTGGAGATGATATTCCCATCGTCAAGGGATCGGCCCTGAAGGCGCTGGAAAAAATGCAGGAGGCTCCCACCACCCAACGGGGTCAGGATCCCTGGGTTGACAAGATCTATGAGCTCATGGATGCCGTGGATGAGTACATCATCACTCCAGAGCGGGATGTGGATAAGCCCTTCCTGATGGCAGTGGAAGATGTCTTCTCGATCACGGGTCGGGGAACCGTCGCTACCGGACGTGTAGAGCGGGGCAAAGTGAAAGTGGGTGAAACCATCGAGCTGGTTGGCCTGGGTGAAACCCGTACCACGACTGTCACCGGAATTGAAATGTTCCAGAAGACTCTTGAAGAAGGTCTGGCGGGAGACAACGTGGGTGTGCTGCTGCGGGGTATTCAGAAGTACGAAATTGAGCGGGGTATGGTGCTGGCCAAGCCCAAGTCCATCACTCCTCACACCAATTTTGAGTCGGAAGTCTACATCCTCAAGAAAGAGGAAGGTGGTCGCCACACCCCATTCTTCTCGGGTTATCGGCCCCAGTTTTACGTGCGCACACCGATGTTACGGGAACAATCGCGGCCTTCACCGCTGACGATGGCTCTCAACCCGAAATGGTGATGCCCGGTGACCGGATCAAGATGACCGTGGAACTGATCCAGCCCATTGCCATTGAGCAGGGGATGCGCTTTGCTATCCGTGAGGGTGGCCGCACCGTGGGTGCTGGTGTTGTCTCCAAAATCCTGCAATAACTTCCAACTGTCCTGACATGATTGGGGCTAGCTGCCGTCTTGCCTCTGCCAGCCCAGCGGATGCAGACCCATCTAGCCCTGTTTAATTTCTTTCTCCCTCTGCAGTTGACCCATGACCTCCACCCTTCCCCAACAAAAGATCCGCATCCGTCTCAAGGGGTATGATCACCGCCTCCTGGACACCTCCTGTGAAAAGATTGTCGAAACGGCTAACCGCACCCAGGCCGTGCCTGTGGGGCCGATCCCCCTGCCCACTAAGCGACGCATTTACTGTGTGCTGCGCTCCCCCCACATCGACAAAGATTCCCGGGAGCACTTCGAGACCCGCACCCATCGTCGCATCATTGACATCTACTCTCCCTCTTCTAAAACCATTGATGCCCTGATGAAGCTGGATCTACCCGCTGGGGTTGATATTGAGGTGAAGCTCTAATTCTGCAAGCTTTGCTGCGCCCGTATCTGCACTGTCTAGGGGATAAGGCATGACTGCCGTGCAACCGATCTCTGTTGTCGTCAACGGTGCCCTGGGGCGAATGGGACGAGAGGTGGTAAAGGTGGTTTCCCAGGCCACTGACATGACCCTGATCGGGGCTGTGGATCTGGATCACGTGGGTGAGGATCTGGGGGAGCTGACCGGATTAGGGACGCTGGATATTCCACTGACGAATGATCTGCAGGCCCAGCTGCTACTGCTGAGTCAGGAGGCGAACCCAGGGGTCATGGTGGACTTTACCCATCCCAGCTGTGTTTACGAGAATATTCGCTCAGCGATCGCTTACGGGATTCGCCCAGTGGTCGGGACGACGGGGTTGACACCGGAGCAGGTGCAGGCGCTGATCGTTTTTGCTGACAAGGCCAGTGTCGGGGGACTGATTGCTCCCAATTTTGCGATCGGCATGGTGCTGCTGCAACAGATGGCCGTGCAAGCTTGCCAGTATTTTGAGCATGTGGAGATCATTGAGCTCCACCACAACCGTAAGGCTGATGCTCCCAGTGGTACCGCCCTGCACACGGCTGAGCTGATGGCAGATCTGGGCAAATCCTTCAATCCTGCCGAGGTGCAAGAGAAGGAAATGCTGGGAGGGGTCCGTGGGGGTGTAGCCAATGAAAATATCCGCATTCACAGTGTGCGGTTGCCAGGGTTGCTGGCCCATCAACAGGTGATCTTTGGTGGACTGGGGCAGATCCTGACGCTGCAGCACGACACGACCGATCGGATGGCCTTCATGCCCGGGGTGCTCCTCGCCATTCGCAAGGTGGTGCAACTGCAGTCGCTGGTGTATGGGTTGGAGAAAATTCTCAATTAGTCAGCTGTTTCAGAAATCTCAGGGACTGCTTCCACGCGCACATACAACGGACCCGCAGCCAGTTCCAGGATCAGAGGGGTGCCTGGCGGTACGGAAGGATCTCGCAACCAGACCCCATCTCGAGTCCGGATCAGGGCATAGCCTCGGCGCAGAACTGCATTCGGATCCAGGGCTTGCAGCTGTAGAGAGAGGGATTGAACCTGGACTTGAGCCTGGTGTAAGCGTTGCTCAAGGGCAAAGTGAAGCTGGTGCTGCAATTGCTTCTCCGCTTGCTGGAGCTTACGGACCTGCTGATCCAATCGTAAATGCTGCAGACGAGATCTCAACTCCTGATGCCATTCCCTGGATCGCTGCAGGGCTGAATGCAGACATGTGTAGAGATCTTCCTGTTGTGCCTGCAGTTCCATCCTTAACTGATCCAGGGAGGGAACAACCCTTTCAGCGGCAGCGGTGGGGGTATGGGCGGTATAATCGGCAGCCAGATCCGCCAGAGTCTCATCCCGTTGATGACCGATCCCCGTCACCACTGGCAGGGGACATTCGACAATTGCCCTGACCACCCGTTCATCATCAAAACAATCCAGATCTTCCCGAGCACCGCCGCCACGAGCCAGGATCACCACTTCTGCGCGTCCATCCTGAGTCAGGGTCTGAAAAGCCTGGACGATAGACTCCGCCGCTTGCTCGCCCTGCACGGTTGCCGCTGCAAACACCACCTGCAGACCGGGATAGCGGTGACGCCAGGAGCGCTGCATATCTCCCCAGGCCGCCGCTTGCGGGGAGCTGATCACGCCAACCCAGAGCGGGTGAATCGGAAGAGGCAGCTTACGGTCTGAATCAAAGAGGCCTTCATCGGCCAGACGGCGGCGCAGCTGTTCGCGTTGCAATGCCCGCAGCCCTTCTCCCGCAGGCAGCATTTGCCAGATCTGAATTTGATAGGTACTGGATTTGGCATAGAGGCGCATTTGCCCCAGAGCTAGGATCTGTTGCCCGGCCTTCGGAAAGAAAGAGAGCCCCAGCACCTGGGATTGCCACACCACACCCTTGAGCAGGTCGCCCGAATCCGGATCCGCTAGCGTTAAAAACAGATGGCCATTGCGGTGCACACTGATGCTGGATACCTCTGCTGTGATCCAGAGGTGCGAGAGCACCCTATCCTCCGCTAAGAGATCTTGCAGATATGTGGTGAGGCCCTGAATGGAAATCACCCCTTGAGGAGCGGTATTGGAACCGAACACCTCAAAACCGTCTAAGCTTGCTTCAGAAAAATTCATATCTCAGGCAGAAAGAGACAGGGATAGATGCCCATAACTACAACCATAGCAGCCCCCAAGTGTGCGACGATATGGCGTAAGTGATGGGTGGTTACATCGGTGCAGTGGATCGGTGTCAGTCTGCTAATTGGCCTGCTCTGGCTATTCTGGCAACTGCGGGACATCTTACTGATGTTTTTTGCAGCGATTGTGATGGCAGTAGCCCTGGATACTCTCAGTCAGATCCCCCAGCGATATGGGTTTCGGCGAGGTCCAGCACTGGCCATGACTGCACTCACCTTGATCGTGGGGGCAATGATGGTCACTCTGATTGTGATTCCCCCCCTGATTGAACAGTTGAATGGCCTTTACCAGGATATTCAACAGGGTTTACAGGAGAATCCCCAGGAGTTTGCCGACTGGCTGGCACGATTGCAGGCATCGATTCAGAATATTCTCCCCATCCAGCTGCAGGCGACCGATCCGGATGGCAATGCACTCTCGGCTGAGGAACAACTGCGATCGATCTGGCCCAGTTGCAGCCCACTCTTTCGGACTTCTGGCGACAGGCTCAGGGGCTGATCTCCTCCTCCCTCACGAACCTGGTGAGCCTATTTTGGTGTTCATCCTGACTATCCTGCTACTACTGGATCCACTCGCCTACACCCGTGTATTTACCCAGATCTTTCCCTGCTTCTACCGTCCTCGGATTGCGTTTATCCTGCAGCAATGTGAAGTAACGCTCCGAAGCTGGCTGGTGGGAATTCTGCTGACCAGTGTCATGGTGACGCTTTTAAGTGCAATGGGCCTGCTGATCCTGAGGGTGCCCTACGTTCTTGCCAATGCAGTCCTGGCAGGCATGCTTAACTTTATACCCAACATTGGTCCCACCCTGAGTGTTGTGGCTCCGATGGCAGCGGCCCTGACCGTCTCTGCCTGGAAAGCAATATTCGTCCTGATCCTCTATATTCTGATCCAGCAACTGGAGAGTACCGTCCTGACGCCAGTGGTGATGTCACGGCAGGTATCGCTACTTCCGGGACTGACTCTTATGGCCCAGGTGGTTTTTGCCACTTTTTTTGGGGTGCTGGGCTTGCTGCTGGCAGTGCCTTTGGCGGCGGTATTACAGATCTGGATCCGGGAGGCCCTGATTCGCGATATTCTCGACCCCTGGACTACTCCTCGGGCTCTAGCTCCGCACATTTTCCCAGAATCCCATCCCTTATCCCCCTCCGCGGAAGCCTATCAGGACCGCTCGGTCTGTCCCTCTGGGCAAGAAGACAGTCATGGGGATCCCCCCCCATGCACATAGCTTAGGAATGTCCGAGGGAGATGCTCAGAGTGCCCATGAAGAGAAAAAGCAGGCTTGAGACCGTCCCCAAGAGCCGATCTGCTGATCAGGTCTTCAAGTCCACCGATCATGGCCGCCAATCGCAATTCCTGAAGGTATGAATTCGCAGATCATTTGAGCAGAAGGAAATCATGTATCGCTCTGTTAAAAACTAAGAACCACGGGTGATCGGCGGAACTATAGTAAAGAATGTGCAGGCATGCTTCCAGTCAGAGCTCGTGGAAGTTTTCTGCTTCGCTTACAGGGATAATCCAGCAGACAGAACTTTTGAGAGTTGTGCAGCAGTTCTCGGGTGCAGAGGCTTGCCTGTAGCTGTTTTGCCCCTCTCAGCTGTCTAAATCCTGATTCGAAGACTGATGTGTACTCAATTGCGGGAGAAGTCTATGGCCAGGTTTGAGGTGATCATTGTTGGAGTAGACGGCTCAGGAGCCTCTGAACAAATGACTCAGACCCTACTGAATTTGCCGCTCTTTGCCCATTCCCGAATCACTCTTTTGCATGTTGTCTCTTCGCAAATTTCTGCCGACAAGATGAAGTCAGAGTGGGAGCGGGGGAAAAAGCTCCTGGCTGCTTCTCTGGATTCTTTCCCCGTCAAACCCGGTATGGAAGTGACCACCCAGCTGGTGGAAGGGGATCCGAAAATTGTGGTCTGTGAAGCTGCCGCTGCCGCAGATAACCCTCTTGTGATTATGGGATCTCGAGGCCGTAACCGCATTGCGGCTATTTTTGAAAACTCCGTGAGCCAGTATGTCTTTCAGCTGGCTTCCTGCCCGATGTTGCTGGTGAAGGATGGCATTTTCATCAAACAGATTAATCGGATCATGGTGCCCATCAGCTCTGCTCCCACTTCCCAGAAAGCTCTGGAGCTGGCGATCGAAATGATTAAGGATGCTCCAGGCAAACAACTGTTTCTGGCCCGTGTACAGATGGATCCGGATATGGGTTCCCGCGATGCGGTGGTGGAGGGAGCCGTAGCCACATTGAAGCGCTACAACATTGCCCATCAAATCTTCGCCGCCACAGGAGATCCAGGGCCAGAAATTACCCGACTGGCAGTGGAGAGTGGTGCAGATCTGCTGGTGATGGGCTCCCCAGACCGACGCCCGAATGCTGCCCGCAGCCTGCCGGATCTGGATCGGTTACTGGGCAGTTCCACCTCTGACTATGTGCGAGTCCATGCCGAATGTCCGGTGCTGATGGTGAGGTCTAAGACAGACACCGACTAAACGCAGGGTAGTGCTAAATAAGTAATGGTGCATTGTAGTGATCAATGAAATACCAAATGGCATTCTTGTGCTTCGGCTTCATCACATGCACCAATATAGACCCCAACAATTTCACGCGTATCCACATCCAGAGCTAACCCTATCCACTGTTTGTTCCCTTGTATGGTCTATGAATGATCACATCTCATCACATTGAATGATCAGTCTCCCCTTTTTTTGGGTGTCACCTGGACTGGACGGGGAACTTGGGCATATTTCTCGTTGACATAGGTTTGCAACCACTGCTCAGAGACCTGAGCGACACGAGCGATTCCAGCCAGAGAGAGACGTTCTTGAAGCAATCGATCAATGAGTTCTCGTGTAGCTAGGCAATCACTTTTTGGTGGGATGTTCAACAAACTGTCGCCCACACTGCTGGCATTTGAATCGTTGTTTTCCATTATGGATGTGTCCATTCTTGACAGTTTGAGAAGAAGTACAACTAGGGCAGGCAGACATGAGGAAGGCTTATTGAGCAAAACTCAATTAGTCTATCATTACATCTAGCACCCCTTGCAGTCTGATGGCAGTCAAGAGGGAAACATTCTTTATGAATTTCCACCAGCTGCTGGAGCACAGCGAGTTGTTGTTTGTTAAGTTTGGTGGGAGCCTGCTGAGTACGAACCTTGAGGGCAATCGAGCTGGTTTCACGATAGCGTTTGAGAAGCGACTGAATGATCTTCTGACGTAGGTGGAGAGAATAGGGCTTCATAGATGGCAGATCCTGTGCAGACATCACTTTATATTGCATCACCCGACTAGACTGGAAAACGCTGTAGACACCATATATAGCGATCAGGCACGACTCATGCGGTGCTTAAGGTCGCATTTCTTAATAGACAAGGACTTGAGCCTGCTAGCATCTTCCCTCTGATGTCTGATTGCTATAGATCAGGTGGTTACAACATTTAACAACAAGTTAAACAACAAATCCTCTTGAACTATCATTTCCTGTAATAGAATGCTTAACCATGAGATCGATTTGTCATGACTGATGTACAGTTTTATGCTTAAGCGATCTCTCCTTGAGTTGAAATAATCTTGCCTGGATGTATGGCGTCCATATTTCTGGCACTTTGCACAGTTCGATATTGCACTTAAAGCACTTCTCCAGGTGCATCAGTTCGTATTGGTTTCATTTGCAAATGTTAAATTATTTCATTGAAGAGGTTTTTGGGTTATGAGTGTTGTTGCAAAAGTGATCGCCCAGTCAGATCGAGCAAGCCGTTTTCTTAGTAATGCAGAACTGGATCAACTCCAGGCCTTTTTTGACAAGGGCATGGCACGTATTAGTGCGGTACAAAAACTGGCTGCCAATGAACAAAAAATTGTAGAGGAGGGCAGTAAGCGGTTTTGGGCTCAGTGTCCAAATACCCCCAGCAACAGTGGCAACCCTCAAAAAACGGCTCTCTGCCAACGCGATCAGGGCTGGTATATCCGGCTTGTCAGCTATTGTGTTCTGGCGGGAAATTCCAAGCCCCTCGAAGATATTGGACTGAATGGCATGCGCGATATGTACATCTCCCTGGGTGTGCCCCTTGCCAACTTAAAGATCGCCATGAGCTGTATCAGGGAAGTTGCGCTGGGAACCCTTAATCAGGAAGAGAAGGTGCTTGCAGCCCCCTACTTTGATCAATTAGTGCGGGCATTTTAAGCTTGATGCCAATGAAATGAATGGGATAGCCACATTTTTATTGAGTGGTTTCTCTTTTCCAGCATCATTTCCCACAAGGGTTACTCCACTGAGAAATGGAGTAAAAACTGATCATGTCACGCTATTCACATCGTCTGAAAATAAGCTTAGGTGAGAACCGTCATGCAAGATACGATCACTGCATTAATCAATCCTGCGGATCAAAAGGGTGCCTATTTAGAGGGTGCCGAACTGGAAAAGCTACAACAGTATTTCCAGCGTGGAAGTCTGAGAGTGAAAGCAGCAAGGCAAATTGGGGCAGGCTCCTCCAGTATCATTAGTGCTTGTGTTGCCAAAAGTCTTCTGTATGGAGATATTACCTGCCCTGGGGGAAATATGTATCCCACCCGACGCTATGCTGCCTGTTTACGGGACCTCAATTATTTTCTCCGTTATGCCACCTATGCCATGCTGGCCAGCGATAGTTCGATTCTGGATGAGCGAGTCCTGAATGGGCTCAAAGAAACCTATCAATCTTTAGGAGTTCCTATTGATCGAACCATTATCGCTCTCCAGGCCATGAAAGAGGTGATCTCCCAACAGATGGGTTCTGAAGCAGGCCAGGAGATTGATGTTTACCTCGATCACATCATTGCTGCCCTGAGCTAGATCCCTCGGCGGCTTCCACGGGCCTGTCTGGTCTGGATAGGCCTTTTTTGAATACCCACTGCGATCAATCTAATTACTATGGAACCTACAAGCAGAACTCAGGAGCCATACCCCTGGTGGGCTGGCAATGCCCGCTTTCTTCAACTGTCTAACACCTTTATCGTGGCCCATGTTGCTCAGGCGGCTCTGATCATGTTCTGGGCAGGGGCAACCACTTTATTTGAACTGGCGGTGTATTCACCAGAGCAACCGATGTACACACAGGGGCTAATTCTTCTGCCTCATCTGGCTGCAGAGGGCTGGAGTCCCATTGTGGATGGATCCCTCGTCAAGACATTTCCCCTCTTTAGTATTGGTGTCATTCATGTTGTGGCTGCTGGGGTTTTAGCCGCTGGAGCTTATTTTCACTGGAACCGCCTGCCCCAAGGTCTGGATCAAGCATCGGGTCGGGCAGAAAAGTTCCACTTTGAGTGGGATGATCCGGCCAGGTTGGGTCTGATCTTGGGACACCATCTGTTGATTCTGGGGGGAGGCGCTCTCCTGTTAGTGTTCAAAGCTATGGTCGTGGGTGGTTTGTATGATCCCCACACAGGAATCGTCAGGACGGTCACCTCACCTACCCTGGATCTAGCCACCATCTGGGATTACCGCACACACCTGTTCGATGTTGATAACCTGGAAGACCTGGTGGGGGGACATATTTATGTGGCTGGAATTCTGATCCTGGGTGGCACCTGGCATATACTAGTACGCCCTTTTTCCTGGGTGCAGCGAAGTTTTCAGTTTAATGCGGATGGCATCCTCTCCTACTCACTCTTTGGGATCGCTCTGGCGGGGTTTGCCGCTTCTTATTTCTGTGGCTTCAATAGCCTGGCCTATCCAGAGGCTTTTTATGGGCCAACCCTGCAGCTCAAGTCTGCCTTTACACCTTACTTTGTGGATCCCCATCCCACGATGGCAGTGGGGTACACCTCCCGAACCTGGCTGGCTAATGCTCACTTTTACCTGGCGTTTTTCTTCCTGCAAGGAAGTCTCTGGCATTTCTGGAGATCCTTGGGTTTCCAGGGCAGTTCCCTGATCCGTAACTGGCAGCAAGCCCTGGTGGAAACCAGTGAAAATCCTGCCCTCGCCTATCAGCGTGTTGAATCAGTTCAGCCGACACCGCAACTGCAGGTGCAATATGAAATGCCCATGTTTGACCAGGGACCCATGCTGGGGTGGGCAGGAGCTTCGGCTGAGTTGATGTACGAAAGAGCAGGTGGGCAGGAGCAACGTTTTTCTGCCATGCAGAACAGTTTAAGCAGTGTTCTTTACCAGACCAGGTTTCAGGCTGTAGTAGACATTTTCTATCAGGCATCCGAGCAAGGCAATCGGGAACAAAATGAGCTGGATAGACGTGGGGGGTTAGAAGATCTCTACGATCCAACACGTCCCTCTGCGCGACGACCGAACCATCCTCAACCCATCGCAGAGTCATCATCTCAGCTCAGTTACGGATTGGGTTAGCAATCATCTTAATTCTGACTGATGATCAGCCCCGCTTCTAGCCGCGGGGTATTTTTATTTAGATACAACAATTGTGTCTCTTCCTGCTTTTTTCGCTTGATATAGAGCTTGATCGGCTTTAGTAATAAACTCACTTATAGAGGTGCCTGAAATAGGACTAAAGGCTACTCCCAGGCTCAGAGAAACTTCGCAATCTATGGCTTGATCGAGATGCTGAACTCTCACTGTTTTTACTTGGTGCCGAATCTCTTCAGCAATGATCAGACTCTCTTCGAGTGTTGTGTCGGGAAGAACCAAGGCAAATTCTTCTCCCCCATAGCGGGCCGCCAGATCAGTTGTTTTTTTCAAGGACTGATAAATGATCGAGGCAATTTCCCTTAAATACAAGTCACCCACCGGATGACCGTAGGTATCGTTGATTCTCTTAAAATGATCAATATCGCAGAGGATCAGAGAAAGATTCTTTTCATGAGCGCTATCTTTCTGATCCCAGAACTGCTCCAGATAATGATCAAAGTGTCTCCGGTTCGCCAGCTGGGTGAGTTCATCGATAATCGATAACCGCTGAAGCTGTCGCATTGCCCAGCTCATCTGAAGAAGTCGGCGAACTCGATGGCGAAAAACCGTCAGATGAATAGGCTTGGTAATATAGTCAATTGCCCCAGCTGCAAAAGCGCGGTTGATCGATGCATCATCATCCAGAGCAGTAATCATGAGAATAGGAGGGCAGCTCTGTCCGTAGATTCTCTGGAGTTCACTACAGCATTGGAAGCCATCCATCTGGGGCATCATGGCGTCTAAAAGAATAAGATCGGGGCGTCGATCTTGACAATGAGCAAGACATTGATGTCCATCGTCTGCTTCTATACACATGTATCCTTCCTGTTGGATTAACCGTTTTAAGAGCAGCCTGATTGTTTTCTCGTCGTCAACCACGAGAACTGAGAAATTTTGATTTGGCACAGTCACATCATTCACATGCATCTACCCAATCACTAAAGGTAGGAGGTATTGCCGAGTTTCATGGTAGAGTTCCGTTAACTGGTTCGTCCATTGATCAACGGCTATGGGCTGGGAGTCGGCTGATGTTTCCAGTTTTTTGCAGAGCTGAGACAGTCGCTTTGCGCCGACCGTGGCATTCATAGAACGAAATGCATGAGCTGCCAGCCGTAGCTGACTCTGGTCACCTGCAGCGAGAGCATCCAACAAGTGATGAAGCCGAGTTGCTGCATCGGCCAAGTAGCTGGTGACGATATCCATGACAACTTCTTCACCGCCTTCTCCAAACCCCTGCGCAATCGCATCAAGCTCACGAGGATCAAACACGGGACAGGTAAGATCCTGTTCAGGTATTAACCTCGTTGTCTGAGTCGAAGAGCCTTTAGAATTGGCAGGCGTCTGTTGATAACGTTTCAAGGCGTTGATGATCTCCTGAAGACGAATTGGTTTGCCAATGTAGTCATCCATGCCAGCCGCCAGGCACTTTGCTTTGTCTTCTTGCATCGCATGGGCAGTCATGGCAATGATCCAGGGCTGATCCTCGGGAGGGGTAGATTGCCGGATCTGGCGAGTTGCTTCCCATCCATCCATCTGGGGCATTTGCACATCCATAAAGACGACATCATAGGGCTGTCTCTGTAATGCCGATACGGCTTCCCGGCCATCAGTGACCAGATCCGGTCGATACCCCAATTGCTCCAACATGTGCTGAGCCACTTTCTGGTTAACAGCAATGTCCTCCACTAACAACATTCGCAGGGGAAGATCTTCCGCCATATGCAAAGAGATTTGGGCCTGAGAGGACTGCTGCGTTTCCCTACCCAGTTGAGACCCTGGATAAATCAATTTCAGTAATGTCTCCCGCAGCTGGTTTTGCTTAACAGGCTTATTGAGAAACGTGAGAGAAGTAGGGCTCAGGTTTGCAGGGTGAGAATGCGGGTTTCCAATTGAGCTAAGCATCAGGATCGGAACTGCTTCATAGTTGGAGATTTTGCGAATGAAGTCCGCACAGGTTAGCCCGTCCATTTCTGGCATCTGCATATCCAGTAGCACGAGATCGATCGGATCCTGGTTCTTCAACCAGGTCAGAGCTTCTTCTCCAGAAGCAACTATATAAACCTGAAAACCCCAGGATTGGGTCTGTAATGCCAGAATCTGGCGATTAGTAGCGTTATCATCCACGATTAAAAGCCGTTTACTCAGCAGGTTTTTGATGGGGCTGAGAGAATATTCGACTTCAGGGCCAGGAAACTCTTCCACAGCAAGAATAAAGGAAAAGATTGAGCCCTGGGGGGAGGATAGAAAAGGGAAACATGACAGATCTGAAAATTCATCGATTGGATATTCTCCGGCAATGTGGGAGCCACTGGTAACCCACATCTGACCACCCATCATCTGGCAAAGGTGTTTACTGATGGCGAGACCAAGCCCTGTTCCCCCATATTCACGGGTGGTTGAGGCATCCACCTGACTAAACGGTTGAAAGAGGCGATGCATGCGCTCGGGAGGGATCCCGATACCTGTATCTTTGACAGCAAATTCAAGGGTATAGAAATTCTCCAACGCTGAGGGGAGTTGGCGTGGATGAACAGTAATGACAACTTCCCCCTGAGGAGTAAATTTCACGGCATTACTGAGCAAATTCAGCAGGATCTGCTGAACTCTTGTCATATCCCCCAATACATAAGTGGGGCAACCCGGATCAATAAAGTAGGTGAGCTCCAGTCCTTTAGCAACAGCATTCGGACCGACTAAATCCAAACACCGATCGATACATTCACGCAACAGGAAGGGTTGATGTTCCAGTTCCAGTTTCCCGGACTCAATCTTCGAGAAGTCAAGAATGTCGTTGATGATCGTGAGCAGGGCATCCCCACTGGTGCGGATCGTTTCTGTAAAGTCTCGCTGTAGAGGGGTCAGATCGGTATCCAGGAGCAGCCCGGTCATCCCGATTACAGCATTCATGGGGGTACGGATCTCATGACTCATGGTTGCCAGGAAGTCACTTTTCGCGCGGTTTGCCGCCTCCGCTGCCTGGCGAGCCTGATCCAGCTCACGATTATTGCTGAGCACCTCCTCTCGATAGCGGTGTTCTGCTTCCAGCAACTTAGCCTGGGCGATGGCAATTCCCAATTGGGCGGCAACCGACTCCAGTAAGGTGATTTCTTCGGGAGTCCATTCACGGTAAGTGATGCACTGGTTTAAAACAATGACACCATTGGGTTGATCCTTATAAGAGGTCCGGACGGCGAGCATGGATTTGATTCCAAGCTTGTATAGGAGCGGCATTGTGTCCAGGAGCAGGGGATTTTCATGGATATTGGGGGTTACCACCGCCCTTTGTTCCCTGAGACAACACCTTGAGGGCATGAGGATTATCTTTGACCGGCATTTCAACTTCCATCGTGGAGCCGTAGCCAGGCTGACAGTACTCCGCTACTACTGGAGTTCGCGGAAAAGGATCTTCTACATAGGTGCGGATGATGCAGCGATCTACCTTGAAAGCCTGACCAATCTGGGTAGCGGCAGTTTGGAAAACCGTCTGACTGTCCAGGCTCCGTCTGATTTCTTGAGTGATTTTCTCCAAAAGTACCGTGCGCAGATATTGCTGCTCCAGCAGTTTTTTTTCCTCATAGCGCTCGATCTCGCCTCCTAGCCACTGAGCCATAAGCTGGAGGAACTCAAAGTCCACGGTTTTGAATACCCGATAGCGAGGATCTGGGCTGGAAAAATTGATCGTACCGTAGGGCAGATTTCTCACCTGAACGGGTGCACCAATGTAGGCTTCTAAGCGAAAAGCACGATAGGCAGGATGCTGCCGCCACTCCGAGTGTTGTGCATGCTCAAATCCGATGGGTTGATTGGCAGTTAATGTTTTCTGACAGTAGGTTTGCTCCAGGCTAAAGGTTGTGCCCACCTCAATTTCAAAGCCAGGGGCATGAATTCCTTTGACGGTATAGTTATCCCCTTCGACTAAAGCGAGAATGCCAATATCCAGGTTGAAGCGTCGGCATCCCATCTCCAGGAGCTGTTGGACCCTCTCCTCAAAGCTGAGAGTGGCATGGGCAATAATGGCGTGCAGGGTACGGATACTGGCCTCGCTCTCTCGAAGTTCAGTTTCCATGAGTTTTGGGGTCGTGATCACTTCCGTGAACATAATGATGCCGCCGATCTCCCCATTGCTTTCGCGCCAGGGTTGCACCTGCCAGCGGACCCAGTCGGTATGTCCATCCAGTCGGAGAAACAGATCTTCCTCACAGGACTCTACCGCCCCTTCCAGGCAGCGCCCATGGATTTTTTCCAACGTTCGGGGATTTCTGGAAAGATCTCGTAGTGGGACCGCCCCAATAGCTCTTGACCCCCGAGACCGTAATCCTGGCTCCAACGTTTGCTATGGGCGAGGTAGCAAAGCTCTCGATTAAACATGGCGATGGCACAGGGAGCATTCTCGATAAAGATCTCCAGCTGCTGCTGGCTACGCAATAGCTCTTTCTCCACCCGATGCCGCTCTCGGATTTCTTCCTGCAACTGGGTATTGATGACATGAAGTGCTTCAGGATCAGGGAGTGTTGATCCCGAGGATGGGGGGTTGTTATCTCCCTGTCGGGTCACGTATACCTCATTCACTTAAATGGCACCTAACCTAGCTGAGAATGAAGCAGAAGCAGGTTATCACTATTTCTCTACTATATTCTCATGCCAAGATCTATGGATCTTGCGTGATTGTGCGGAAAGCACGATGAGGAGCAACATTGATGAACACAGTGTTCTTTCAAGATCGGACCGCAGTGATTGCCACCATGCATCGCAAAGAACAGGTGATCGAGCCCATCCTGACTCAATCGTTGGGTATACGAGTGCAAATCCCGTCGGACTTCAATACGGATAGCCTGGGCACGTTTACCGGAGAAATCCCTCGTCCTGGGTCGCAAATTGAAACCGCGCGGAAAAAAGCTCGGATGGCACTGCAGGTAACAGGTCACACCTTGGGAATTGCCAGTGAAGGGAGTTTTGGACCTCATCCGTTTATCCCCTGGGAGGCTTCTGATCTGGAGCTTGTCGTGTTGCTGGATCTAGAGCATGACCTGGAGATTGTAGGTCAGGCACTTTCCACCCATACAAATTATCAGCAACAAGCGATCCGCAGCTGGTCTGAGGCAGAGGCCTTTGCTCAGAAGGTAGGATTTCCAGAGCATGGTCTGATTGTGCGCAGTTTGCCAGATCTTGATCGATGTGTGAAAGGGATCATCCTCTGGGAGACGTTATCCAGAACGGTAGAAGAATTCTTGTCAGCTTCACAGGGTTTGATCAGACTTGAGACCGATATGCGGGCGTTATTTAATCCCACACGCATGCTGGTGATCGAAGCAGCAACTCGCGATCTGGTGCAGAAAATTCAGGTTCCCTGTCCTCAATGTGGATGCCCTGGATTTGGGGTTACAGAAAAACGCTCCGGCCTGCCCTGTAGTCTCTGCCATCTGCCCACCGCCAACATTTTGAAGCTGATCTGCCAGTGCCAGAAGTGCCAGTATCGAGAGGAGAGGTTGTATCCCGATGGAAAAACGGAGGCAGATCCCGCCACCTGTTCTTTCTGTAACCCCTAGCGCTTAATTAGCATACGGGTTGACGGGTGTAGGAATGGGTATCACCTGCTCTGCTTGAATCAAGATCTGGGGTTGTTCCTGCCCTGCCTGCACAGCCATGCGCCCCTGTACACGGTACCAGCGATCTGCTTCCAGAGACTCAGAATCCGTCCAACGGGTGGGGAGGGCTACCGGATAGGCGTCTGCGGCACAACAGCTAATTAAAAATCGGGCCAGCAGAAAGGTCTTTGCGGGGGCATCTTCGGGATGAACTACAAACCCATCCACATTTACGGGCTGGTGCTCATAGGTATAGGGATCAGGAAATACTTCAAGCGTGCGGATCCAGTCTAGAAGGGTTCTCTCCTCTGGGTTGACCTGGGGGCGAAAGGCCTGAGGTTGATCCCGAGTGACACTCAAATGCTGACTGACTCCCCGATTGAGAGCCGTTTGACCCGATAGCGGCTTGGGATTGACCCAGAGACCCAGAAGGGCGGTGCTGAGAAGCAGGATGGCTCCGAGGTGAGGTGTGAAGATACTGACGTGACCTGTATTGCTGGCTGCAGTCTGGCGGGGGCGGAGAAATTGATAGGATCCCAGGCTCAATAGCAGTACGCCCGTGACGGTTGCCAAATTGAGGTAGTTGACGTGGATCAAGAGCACCAGTTGCTGCTGCCAGCGAAACGTCAAAAGCATGCCCCCCAACAGCAAAATCGGCAGGGCATCAAAACGGTTCCTGAAAAAATTGATCCCCAAAGAACCGCCCGCTGAAGATCTCACGATGGCTCACCTCCACTAACTGAGGAGACAGAAAGTTCCTGAAAGCGAGGATACCTCCTGTAAAAAGTTTGAAAACAGGGGTTGTGCGAAGCG
>JAAUUJ010000175.1 GCA_012030715.1 Synechococcaceae cyanobacterium SM2_3_1
TGTGGATTGGAACTGTGTCGGGATGAAAATGCCGCACTGAATATCCTCAAGCGGGGATTAGAGATGGTAGGGACAGAGTGGAACCGTACTGTAGGGCATACAGGAACGGAGCTAGAAATAGCTGAAACGTCTGGGGACATAAACACCTCTGGATTAATGGGGCAGCCTGTTGGTCTAAGTGTTGTGGTTGAGCCAGAAAGGGCAGACCGTGAGGCTGTTTAGAATCCCCGTGCCTTTAGGCCGGGGAGTATGTCAATCCATGTACCCCAGTTCCTGCATGCGTCGCACCAGGTCCTGATCCGTTTCAAAGGCATGACGTCGCGGGGCTCCTTCGGTCTCGATCTGACGAGCCATTGCGCTGCTCACCAGGGTTTGCAACAGGTGATGTAAATGAGAGGCCTTGACCCTGAGCATGTCCAGTGGCAAGTGGGTTTCACTCACCAGGTCGTCCACCATATCATGCATTCCCGCCAGCAGATCCTCGGTTTCGCCAGGATCCTGGTTTAGATCGTAGAGACTTTGCTGCTGCCCCACCTCGATGAGCTTGCTGCAGCCCTGGTAGAGAGCTCGCCGCGGTGTCAAGCAGGCAACAGAATGCAGTACCTGATCCTGCCGCTGTTCCATGGCGCGAATCAGAATGTGAGGCGGAAAGGCCTCGGCCAGAACGGTTTCTGCCTCTGGATCCGGTTGAGAGACTGTCTGTCGCAGGCTGAGCTTACGGATCTCCCGTTGTAGGCGGCGACTGAGGCAGGCTTGCCCAGGGGCAGAGGTGTCTGTCAAGGCCAGATCCAGGACCGTGTGGAAGAGGCGACGGGTGGACACAGGCGCGGTGATCCGCAGACCCTTGGGAAACACTGCGGGATAACGGAGGAGGAGGGGAACGCGAATCAGCTCTTCGTAGACCACAAAGGCATGACCCACAAACTGGTGTTCCCCCAGTCCCTCACCGTGATCTGCCACCACCACCACCAGGGTGTGCTCCTCCAGATGAGTGTGTTTCAGGGTCTGGAAAACCTGACCCAGCAGGTGATCCTGGTAAGCCACCTCCGCATCGTAGATATCGCTGAGAACCCGCGCCTCCAATTCCGTGAGGGGGTGCTTCAGGGGAGCCATCCAGCGGTAGGGTTGGTTGTTGTACAGACGCAGAAAGTCGCGGGCCTGCCGATCCTGGCTGAAATAGGGGGCAAATTTTTGAATGAATGGCTCTGGGGGCCAGTAGGGTAGGTGCGGCTCCATCAGGTTGACGAAGGCAAAAAAGGGTTTTTCGGGGGCCTGAGCCATCTGCGCTAAAAAGCGGCTGATATCGCGCAAAGAGGCCCGAGTATCTCCCTTAAAGTTGACAAAACGGGTCCAGAGGGGCACCAGCCAAGGTTGTAGGGCCAGCTGAAACAGACGATCGGATTTGGCGAAGGCATTCTGGATCGGATAGGACAGCCGCCGCCAGAACTGGGTGTATTGCTCCAGCAGCCCGGCCAGGGGTTGGGGAAGAGGCGTGCCATCCGCAGGCCGAGTGGGCAGGGCGCCTCCATAGTTGTAAAAGACATCAAATCCCCGCCGCAGACCGTTTTTCAAGATCCCCAGCAAGGGATTATTGCAGAAGCCGACCGTGTGATAACCCTGCAGTTTCAGCAGCTCTGCCAGGGTGGGATAACCGGGGTCCAGTTCCAGATCCGCCTGCACCGTCTGGTGGGTGCTGGGATATTCCCCCGTAAACATGGATGCATGGGCGGGAATCGTCCACTGGGCTGGCGAAATGGCCCGTTCAAATAGGGTAGACTCGGCGGCCAGTTGATCCAGATTGGGGGTGGTAGCAGGCCGCGAGCAGGTGGGATCCGGAGACTGATAACAGGAGAGACGATCAGCGCGCTGGGTGTCCAGCACAATAAACAGAATATTGGGACGTGTCAGGGTATCACTCACCGCACAAACCACTCAAAACTCCTACCAGACTACCTGATCCGATAGATACCCAAGGGAGATTTCTGGTTAGGGAAGCGCCACTTCTGTGGTTGTTCCGCCTGAGATGGCAACGGTTTGAGCCTCCCAGTTCACAATGGCGGTTTCCCCAGTGACCGCCAGATTCTGGCCGGGTTGACGATAGCGAACGTTGCCACTGGCATTCACCAGGGGAGTATGGGGAGTCCACTGCAGTTGCTCCGCCCATAGTTCCTGGCCGGTGGCTTCCGAGCGACTGTAGGTGTTGCCCTGTAAACGGATCTGATCGGAGGGAATCGTGGTGATCAGACGTTCTCCCTGCATCTGTACCTGCTGTTCGGGATACGCCACCTGAATGGGGCCACTGGCGGTGATTTCTCCGGTGTTCAGATTCCAGCTGATTCTGCTCGCCTCCAGATCGAGTTCCGGTTCTCGGGCGCGGGCCTGGACGGGGCTTTGGGAATCGGGATTCTGCAAAGTAACCTGATTCTGCATCAGATCCACCTCCAGCGCTTCTGCTTTTGCGATCCACAGCGCGGATTCGGGAGGCACTAAAGTCAGGGTGGCGGGTTCCCCCGGCTGTGGAGAAGAGGACTCGGGGATGGCAGCAGGAATCTGGATCAGGACTACGTTTCCCTCCGCCTGCAAACGGTTGTCATCCGGCCACCAGGCCACCTGATCGGCGGTGATCTGCACCTGATGGGACGGGGACTGCACCTGCACCTCTCCCGTTAATGCCAGGCGATTCTCATTGGGAAAGGCAGAACCGCTGTTGGCCTTGACTTTGATGGAACTGTTGGCCTGATCAAAGACCTCACCGGTGACTGAGTCTAGACTGGCGGCAGTTTCCTCCTGGTTGTAGCGGGCCAGCCGTGCCGTCAACCGCCAGAGCAGGGTGCCATCCGGTTCCACTTCCGTCAGGGTGATGTCTTCGTAGGTAAGCTCGGGCGTACCTGTAGGCTGCGGTGAACTGGACGGCGGATCAGGAGGAGCATCAGGAACCAGCCAGCCACACCCTCCCCCAGCCACCAGGGTAAGCAAGAAGCAGGTCGCCAGGGAAAGAAACCGCGGGGTCATGGCAGAGGTATGGGGATAGAACTCTCTCTAAGCTATCAGGTCCTCTCAGCTGCCTGGTTTGTAGAGCCCGACTGCCACCACCTGATTCGATCCCACTTCAAAAATGAAGCCCAGGCCCAGGGCATCGTAGTTGACGTAATAGCGATCCTCGCGATTGGCCTCGCGGGTGCCCATGGGAAAGGGAACCACCTCGTTGTACCCATTTTCTCCGGGTCCGCCGTACACCTGAGTCACCTGGGCGTAGGTATCCCCGATCCCCACACGCTCGGCGGTCAGGGCCACAGCATCAGTGGTGTAGATGCGATCCGCAAAGAAACTATCCACCACCCCTGGATTGCGGTAGGTGAAGAGGATGTAGTCCTGCAGGTAAAAGATCTTCAGATCACTGTTGGGTTGAAAGACGTTGCGCCCGGAGTCATCGCGGATGAAATCCACATTGCCCAGCAGGCTGGCATCGATGTTGCGGGTGTCATGTCCCAGCTGAAAGCGGCCCACCCGCTCGTCCTGGGCGAGCACCAGCGGCCGTTGAGGAATTTGGGGGCGGCCTGAGGGGACAGAGAGGGCCTGCAGTGCTGCATTGATCCAGTCCTGATCCGAGCCACTGACCCTTTGATCCGGGGGTAACCCGTTCACCATCGGTCGGTTGTCTCCCGTTTGCCAGCGCCCGACCGCCAGTTCGACAGCAGCTCCAGAAGGGAGGGGAAAGAAGCGCGTCTGTTTTTCGGTTCCCTGCGTGGGTTGGCCCAGGATCACTGTGCTGCCACTCAGTCCCAGTTGAGCTGCCAGCAGCACGGCCCCCTGCCGCGTGTTGTTATCCACCAGTACCGCCAGCGGAAAGCCTGCCGCAACTGGAAGATTAACACTCTCCCACCCCTGCAGCTGGTTAAACCGATCCTCAGTAATCACCAGTGGAGTGATCGAGCGGGGCAAAAATAAGCGGGCCACATCCGCCACCACCTGCGGATCATAAGCTGTGGCCCCCCGCAGATCGAGAATGATGCCGCGAGAGTAGTCCAGCATAAACAGGATCTGCCGGATCTCCTGGGCCGTGGCTGGGGTGAGTTCGGGAATGGCCAGGTAGACCACCTGCGGCGCCATCGAGTCAGCCCGGAAAATACGGGTTGGTCGGTTCAGGAGGGCATTGAAGTCGGAGGGGGACAGAAATTGATCTACCGGGTCGCCGTACTGCCTCAGGGTTTCCTGGATCAGGGTGTATTCCAGAGTCAGCATCGGGGTGTCATTGCTATAGCTGCGGGCCAGCAGTTGGGTGTAGAGGTCGTTGTAGCTGACTGCTGCGGCCTCATCTCCCACCGTCAGCGACTCGTTGATGAACAGGGTTACCAGCTGCCGCAGATCTTCTCCGGCCTTGGTTTCGACCGTGGGGGCAGGCGGAGGAGGGGGGAGAGGAGCATCCGTCTCTCCGGTAGGCAGGGCTGGAGCAGGTTGAGGAGCTGTCGGAGCCGGTCCCAATGGAAGCGTCGGCACTGCGGATAGGGGGGAGGGATTGGCCCACCCTCTGCCGGTTCCCAGGCCCAGGAGCAACATGAGCGAAAAAGTCAGATCCGCCCAATTCCTGACCCTACATCTGAGAATAGAACTTGCCCGCCGATTGATCATGGGTACCCTCCCTTTCTCCCAATTTCGCGGATAGAATAAACCCTAAACTATTGAGGTCACCGCTGTCAGCAGTGGTGTGAATTTTTCCTGGCACTAGTTCTGGTGCAGACTGATTCGATTCTGAAAATTTGTTAACGGCCCCCTATAGTGTAAAGGGACAATCCGTGTTCAACTGAGTAGGGAAAGAGGCTGAAATTCTGTACCACCATCTGCCTGTTTTGTGTGAGGAGCTTGTGGCAGGGCTGTGTGTGCGTGAACAACAAGGAGCCTATCTGGATGCCACCGTAGGCGGCGGGGGGCACAGTTTGGCGTTGTTGGAGGCCGGGGCTGAGCAGATCGTGGCCCTGGATCAAGATCCGCAGGCGTTGGCTGTGGTCCGGGAGCGACTCCAAACCTGGCTCCAGGAACGGGGGTTATCCCCACAGCGGGTCACCTACCACCACCTCAATTTTTCTCAATACCAGCCCCAGTGGCAGCAGCACAAGCCCTCTCTCCACTTTGCGGGCATCATTGCCGATCTGGGGGTGAGTTCGCCGCAACTGGATCAACCGGAACGGGGCTTCAGCTTTTCCCAGGCAGGCCCTCTGGATATGCGCATGAATCCGACGCAGGGGAGTCCAGCTGCCGAATGGATTAACCACAGTGATCAGGAGGTTCTCGCGGATATCTTCTGGCGTTATGGGGAAGAGCGCTATGCCCGCCGGATTGCCCGCCAGATTGTGCGTCGCCGTCCGCTTCAGACTACGACGGAGCTCGCCAATACTGTTCTGGCTGCAGTCCCCCCTGCCGCTCGCCGTGGCCGTATTCATCCCGCCACCCGTGTGTTTCAGGCCTTGCGGATTGTGGTGAATCAGGAACTGGAGGCTCTGGCGACATTTTTGGCCCAGGCCCCTGCTTGGTTACAGCCCGGGGGACGCATCGGGATTATCAGCTTTCACAGTCTTGAAGATCGGCAGGTGAAGTGGGCCTTCCGTCAGGATCCCCGCCTGCAGGTGGTAACGCCCAAGCCGATCCAGGCAGGGGCAGAAGAAGTCGCCGTCAATCCACGGGCGCGATCGGCAAAATTGCGGATTGCAGCTCGTCGTGTGTCGGTGTGATTCAGTGTGGTGTTAGTGAGGAGGAGTGGTGATGGCAATTCCGCAGCGGACTGAGGTGACAACAGCTGTACCCGTGGTGTTCATGCCTCGAGAGGCACGCCCTTTAGCAAAGGTGGGATCGCGGTCTCGGCTAGCCTCGCAAACCCGGACCCTTCCCCTGCCTGTAGAAGACTCTACCCCCGCCTGGTTGCAGCACCTCCTCTGGTGGCGGCGGGTGACCACGGGCATGACCATGATTTCCTTTGGGGCCATGCTGGTGTTCTACAGCTGGACTGTCTATACCCAGCAACGCTGGAGCCAGCAGTACCAAGCGTTGGAGCAGATGAAACGCAATGAGCGCCAGTTCCTGCTCACCCAGCAATCGATTACCAACTCTCTGCGAGACTCTGCCACCCGGAGCAACATGGTCCCCCTTGTACCCCAACGCATGATCGAGGTTCCTGCGGCTTCCCCCAGCCCTCAGCAAACTCCGGCTCCCTTTCTGCCCACCAGTCCCCCCTCCCCTACCTATCCGATTGGCTATTGAAACGAAAACGGTTACCACGGCTGCGCAGTTGAGTTATATCGTTTTGTAAACTAAGCTCTTATGCAGTGGTTCCAACCTCTGCTGTAATCTTTTCTCTGGACTGGAGCTCCTGATGAATCGCCTACTCTCTGCATCGTTAGTCTCGCTCCCCTTGTGGGAACGGGTTCTTTTGGGGATCCATGCCCTGTCCATGGTGTTTGGCCTGGCTGGATTACTGCTGGTGGTCCCCCACCCAGAATGGATTGCAGCTATGCCTGCAGCGGGAGTGCAGCTGTTCTCCCTGAGCTTGAGCAATGGGGGTGTGGTCTATATGCTCACAGGCACGTGGGTGGGAATTAGCATGGGAGCACGTCTGCTGGGTTGGCGCCGTCTCTGGCTATTTCTGGTGCCAGCGGTGGCCATCTCCCTGGGCAGTGAGCTGGCGGGGACCTCTGCTGGTATTCCTTTTGGAGAGTACAGCTATCTCAGCGGTCTGGGATATAAGATTGCCGGGCTGGTGCCCTTCACGATTCCCCTGTCCTGGTTTTACATGGGCCTGGTTTCCTACCTACTGGCCCGCGTCACCCTGCAACAACAGCGGCATTGGTTACACCATTTTGAAGCTCTGGCCCTGGGAGCCCTGCTGCTCACCGCCTGGGATTTTGTTCTCGATCCGGCCATGACCCAATCGACGGTCCCCTTCTGGTTCTGGCATCAGCCGGGGCCCTTTTTCGGGATGCCGCTGCAGAATTTTGGGGGATGGATGCTCACGGGGGCCGTCTTCATGACCACCGCCAACATCCTCTGGGGAGGGCAGCAACCGGATCTGAATCGCCGTCAGTTGCTGGGACCGATCCTGCTGTACACTGCCAATTTTGCCTTTGCCATGCTCATGAGTCTGGGGGCTGGCATGCCTGTGCCGGTGGCACTGGGGCTGTTACTGGGCTTGGGTCCGGCCTGGGGGATGTGGTGGGTGGCTGCTCCGGCTCCTGATCAGGATTTTGCCGTTGCAACTGCCGTCAACTCTCTGGATCCTACGGGAGAGGCTCTGCCCCTGCGGCAACCGGAAGCGGCGGTCAAATGAACGATCTGGTGCATGGATCTGTGTTCACCTCAGGCTTGTTGCTATTCCAGCTGCCTGCCGTGAGTTTATTGCTGTACCGTCTGCGGCAATCCGTCTTGCGTCGTCCTCCCTTAGCGCCCTGTGAATCGGATCCGGCCACTGCGGGTGAGATTTCAGTCTTGGTTCCCACCCTGAATGAAGGGGAACGGATCCACCCCTGTTTGCAGGGACTGCAGCAGCAGGGGCCAGCGGTAGGGGAGGTGGTGGTGATCGACAGCCGCTCCCAGGACGATACGGTGGACAAAGTGCTGGCAATGCAGGCTCAGGATCCTCGCTTCCGTGTGATCACCGATGATCCCCTTCCCGCGGGTTGGGTGGGCCGACCCTGGGCGCTGCACACGGGCTATCTCAACAGTGATCCCAAAAGCACCTGGATCCTGGGGATTGATGCGGATACTCGTCCCCAGCCTGGACTGGCCGCCAGTTTACTGCGGGTGGCAGTCTTAGAAGGATTTGATGTCATCACCCTCGCTCCCCAGTTTTTGCTTGAGCACTGGGGAGAAGCCTGGTTACAGCCCGCCCTGCTGGTCACCCTGATCTACCGCTTTGGGGCTGCGGGAGATCCGATGCCCCCCCACCGGATCCTGGCCAATGGACAGTGTTTTCTGGCCCGCAAGTCGGTTCTGGATCAGGTGCAGGGCTACACCTCGGCACGGGCCTCTTTTTGTGATGATGTCACCCTGGTGCGCCACATCGCGACCCAGGGCTACAAGGTGGGTTTTCTGGATGGTTCGCGTTTGCTGCAGGTGCGCATGTACACCTCGCTGGCGGAAACCTGGCGGGAATGGGGCCGTTCTCTGGATCTGAAGGACGCCTCCACCCCCTGGCACACCTGGGGAGACTGGATGTTTTTACTGGCGGTGCAGGGATTACCTCTGCCCACTCTCCTGCTTCTCTTGGCTCAGCAGGCCTGGCAGTCGAATTCCCTAAGTGCGCTGGTGGGTCTGGGCCTGAATGCCGGACTGGTGATCTTTCGCTGGGGGCTGTGTCTGGGCATTGCCGGATCCTATGTCCACAGACCCTGGACCTTCTGGCTCTCGCCACTAGCGGATCCCCTGGCGGTCCTGCGCATTGGTCTCTCGGCCCTGTCGCAACCTCGATCCTGGCGGGGGCGCAGCTATAAGCAGTTTTCCAGCCAAGATCTAAGTTCTTCCTAGCCCAGACAGGATTCCGGTGTTAACACCTAGCGCAAGTTTCAGTCTATTGCTGCGGCTGCAGTTGCCCAACCGACCAGGGATGCTGGCACAGGTTACCCAGGCCATTGCTCAGCAAGGGGGGAATCTCAGCGGCATTGATCGTGGTGCAGCAAACCCCCCAGATGACGTTGCGAGAAATGGCGGTGGAGG
>JAAUUJ010000176.1 GCA_012030715.1 Synechococcaceae cyanobacterium SM2_3_1
GACTGGATCAGATCGATGGTGATCTCAGTTTACTATCATACGATTACCCCAGGTTATCCTTCCGCATCTGGTTGAAAGTAACAATATGGGCGTGGATATTGTCGTAAAGCGGGCAGCGTGACGAACAGAATCAGCAAAGGCATGCTCACGGCTATTCCTGGCTTCATGGATAAACCAGGCAGTCCGATCAATGCCACAACAGTCCACCTGTTTTCTAATCTGATTCAGCATGGCCATCAGAGGCGAGATTCCTACACCAGATGACACCAGCACCACCGGGCGGCGGGAGTTATCCAGAGTGAAGGATCCGCGTGGACCCAAAACTTCGATCTCGGAGTTAGGAGTCAGAACGTCATACAAGTCCAGAGCAGTTGCAGAGTTGGGATGATCTGTTGCAGGTTCTTGTCGACTCAGGGTAATGCGATATGAATCTGAGCCGGAGGCATCCGAAAGGGGCAAGAGACACTCGATGAACTGATCCTGCCCTGGAATTCTGAATCGGATCGGCAGAGATTGACCTGCCTCAAAGCCCATCAAGGGTTGATCATCATGAGGTTGTAGATAAAAAGATCGAATCATTTCGCTCTCTTCCTCAATCCGCACCACTCGAAAGGTTCGGTAGTTATCATTTAATTGTTGAGCTGTGATCCGGGCGGCAGTTTCTTCCCAGCTCCCTGTACTTTTTAAACTGGGGGAATATTCCTCAAACGTTGTCTGAAAGGGCAACACCTTTTCTAAAAAGAGAGCTTCGCTGACGTGGATGCGAAACAACCGTTCGGCCCCTTCAAAGTTTCTCACCTCTTCTCCATCCCAAATGATCTCAGCTCGTCCGGTCAAGGTCACCACATCTCCGCTGGCAAAGTCGGGGAACAGCACCCCAATGCCCGGATCTAACATCAGATTCCCGACGGTGTTGAAGTGCAAATTGCCTGCAAAATCAGGAAATGTAAGCGTGTTTTGATCATCAACTCGCACAAAGCCTGGTTTTCCGCCCCGATGAGAGACATCCACCCCATGGGTAACATCCTGACTGCTGCTGGAGTAGTGGGTGGTCACAAACAGAGTATCTGCCGCCCGGATCAGATCCTGCATTTCAGAACCAAGATGATCAAGAGGATGAGGTTGGGTAAAGGGAGAACTCTCTAACTCTGGCTGAATAAGGATCCGACGTTTTTGAATGTACTGGGGGCAATTGCCAAAAGCCTGCTTCACCTGAATCGTCAATCCATCCGGATCCAGGGCAGTAACAACCCCATTCATACGATTGCGGCGACGAGTGACTGGCTCTATTCCCAGGAGTCCCAGATCTACCCCCACCTTTAACGTTGAGTTCAGAGGATCGCCGCGTAGAGGACGGGCTTGAAATCTCAGAGTGCGATCATCGGGCGAAGAGATAAAACCAGAATTGCCCACCAAGATGGAAGCCCAGGGTCGGTTCCCTTCATCCACAGAGCCTAAGAGGAGAAAGGAGAGACTTTCATAAAATCGACGATGCTGATCAGGCATAAACTCCCGGATGACGCGGCGTCCCAGTTGCTCCATGCGATCCCTTAAACCCAGCCGGGTCTGCACCGCCTGTTCCCCTTCATGAAACGGTGATCCTTCTCGGGTCCAGACATCCATGACAATGCCTCCTTATGGCAATCTCTCCCATTGTTAGGAATAGACGTGCTTTGTAAGTGTTTCCAGATAATTCTTGGCCGTATAGCTTCAAAGTAGAAGTCATGAAAAAAACTCCGATTTAGCTTACGAAAAGATAGTACAGTGTGTACCAAACTAGTCCCTTAACTAAAGCGAAGTCTGCATTGATTGACTGGCGTTTTCTAATCGATCTTCATAAGAGAAAGGATCTATTTCCTGCTGCGCAGAAGACACGATCATCCTCCTAAAAATCGATCAAGAACTGAACAAATATAGCTATACCCCTCTACATCAGGAGGCAGATCACTTCAAGAGCCATGCTCTATTCTGAAAAAAGAAGAGAAGCCCAATGTTGCTAAAGGTTCTACTTCCTGACCCATGTCTTCACTATAGTGGAGAAGCAGCAGCAGTAAATGAGTAGATCTGCCCGACTTGCATTAAATTTGTCTTAGGATCTAGTGGGACCGCGATCCACTTTCACTGATGACGAGGATGAACTCGCAGGTCTGATCATGAGGATTCAGATAGGAGTGGGGTGACACTTTCTATATTCAGATCACGTTGGGAATTCAGTGTCTTCGATTCCATTGGGCCTTGATCATCAGCCAACCCTAGAGTCTGTTCGACTACCATGGAGCCAGCCCCTGATCCATCATGGTTCAACTTAAACCTCAGACCCGCACTGTCCGCACCTTCCTCGATCAATACGGGGATCTCCCCCAGTACGAACTCATTGATGTAAAATTGTTCGATTGGGAACCCTGATGACTTTCTCCCCCGATCCCCTTCTCCACTTTCTGCGCCGCCAATGGGCACTGATCATTTTCAATGTTTTCTGGGGATTTTTGACCGGAATCTTTTTTGCTCTCCCAGGGCTTTCTCCCTTTACTGGAGTTCTGGGGCTGCTCCTCGCCTGTCTTTATGCTAGCCTTATCAGTTTTTTCCAGCGATCGGTTATGTGGGCGGCTCTGGCAGGAGTCTGGATCCTTTTCCTTCTTCAAATCCCAGGTGCAAGCTCTTTGATCAGTGAGTTTGCCATCGCCATGGTCGTTTCTTATAACCTGCTGGGATGGGGTGAGTTAGGACTGCGGATCCGTATGGAGACGACACCGATTCTTGCCTCTCTGATCACGGCAGTTACAACGATGACCAGCCTGGGTCTGGGCTGGCTGGTAGGGGTATTGGAAAACTGATGGGTAGCGGTTTTGTCCAGCTCGGCCATATAGAGTCATCCCATGAAAGCTTGTCAATGGTTGACGTTCAGTTAAATGGGCAAGAATAGGGGCAAAATCATCATCGATCCTTGCTATAAAATCCTGTCCTTCGATCTGCTGTAATTTTCTAAATGCATCTGGATCTGAGATGTAAACCCCACCTGTTCGTGCAGGAAGTGAGGGCAGATTGCCTTTATCAGGGCGTTCACGCCTCCATTCACCCAGAATTGCATCTCGCAACTGGACCTGAACAAGCCAATTTTTCCCCTGTTGCGGGATCAGGGTTTTTCAATAGTAGGATAGTTGAGACTCTGACCAGTCCATTGGCTTGCTGGGATAGGTCAGCCAACAGGCAAAAATAGATGCGATATTGTGATCAAACTGGATCGCCAGACTGCCTTTCGCAAAACCATGACCCAGAACATACCCAGGACGGTTATGGTAATCCTCTTGCAACGGAAAGACCAGATCACCACGCTTGAAGGCATCACTCTTGAGAACAAGAGGACTCAGGTCTATAGGCTCGTTCTTACTGAGTAGCATTGTTACTCACTTTCGCAGTCAATTTTCAAGGAACACGTAGTAATCCAAAATACAGACACTGAGACAAAACATCTATGCGCAGAATCGCCTTCCTTTGCTTGCGGGTTAATTCCTGATTGATTTTGGGTACTGTTGCTTTTCTAGTTGAGGTCTCACCTCTGGCCAGTCGAAGCATCGATCCTTTCCCTAACACTCCCCAAGACAGGAGACTGGATCGGCGATCTCCTCAAACCCTTCCTCAAAGGTAAATTCCTCCTCCAGCATTACATCCTCAGGGATGGCCAGGAGTTGCTCTTTCCAGTACTTAAGTTCTGCTTCTGAGAGCAACCCCATATCGTTGAGGGCCACCACCCGATCCAGAAGACCCCGTTGCTGCTCCTGCTCCGCCAGTTCTTCACACCAGTTGGTATCCAGTTTCCCCTTGGTGAGAGGAATAGAAAGGGATAGAGCCAGATAGGCCCCATTCCCCTCCGCACTGGCTGCTCCGGTAGAAACATCCAGAACAGGCTGCTCACTCTGGGCATAGCGGCAGATCGCTCCATTCGAGGTTTCGATCGAGAAGCTATAACCGGAAAGCTTATTAGCTGCACCCCTGGGATTGGCCTGAACTGGAAAAGCTAGGGCATGGACACCAAGGCACAAACACCCAAGCGTAAGAATTCGGTGCGCTGCTTGCGGAATGTACATAGTTTGTAAGGTTCTCCAGGATTCGGGACAGAAACAAACACACGCTTGGAACCACCATTGCCAGCCACCCAAAATTCACGGGGGTTGTACTGGGTACCCTGGATCAGTTCGGTGCGTTCCCCCGTTTGCGGATCAATGCGCCAGGCTTCCATTTCAAACGCAGTACGGTTGGCATCTGGATTCATCACGTTCAGGGAGAAGCGATGGGTGCTCTGGGTTCCACTGGCGCTTAACTCCATGGGCGAGAGCCCCTGAGCCTGACTCTGAGACTGTAAAGGAGACAGGAGTGTCAATACCGTAAATCCAATCAGCGCAGGAATCTTCATGGTTACTCCGAGAGAATGCAGAAGAAATCAATGTTGACTATTGCCTATACATGAAACCAGCCGATGAAAATGAAGGAGGCCAGGGGGTTGATGGACGGGATCAGCTTCACTAACTTTTCAGAGGATTTGAGTTAATGACGCTTTCGTTCACCTGATCCCCCTTCAGAAATTCATCGAGACTCTAAACCTTAACCCCTACTGAGGATCGGGGGATCGGAAGGGCTGAGGAGCTTGGTCGCTATTTCCTGGAGAGGCCGGGGCATCAGAGCCAGATCCAGATCCTTGAGCAACAGTGCTCTGGAAGGCGGGGGTGCAGGTGATCTCTTTTTTCACCTGATAAGCACCAGCCTGTAGAGGGGATCCATCGCTGGTTTCCAGGCTCATGTGGTAGAGGCCAGTGGTCGCACCCACGTTCAGCGTGGTGGCCCTTTGCTGAGCGCTCGAGGCGGAGGTGGCACCATTCAGACCCAGTGCACCGGTCATCACCGCGTTGCTGGGGTTAAATCCTTCAGGAAATACAGCCAGCTCATTGGGGAACTGATCATCCAGGGTAGTGGCATCGTTGGTGGTGACCACAAAGCTTACTGCATTTCCACCACTGTTCTGGGAAGACAGGGCAGACAGATCGGCATTGGGGGTCATGAGACCCGCATTGCTCACTTCAATCACACAGTAGCCACCGTTTTCCCCGTTCCAGAAGAGGGTTTCAGCCTGAGCAGAGACATGGGTAGACATCCAGGTGCCAGCCGCAACCATAGCAGTAGCGATCAGTTGAGTTGATTTTTTCATGATTGTCCTCGGTTGAATGAAAGAACGAACGAATTGGAAATCACCTGGGCTTAATCCTGTTCAAAGACTTGCTTGATTTCGCCCACAAATTCAAGGTAACAAAGCCAGACTTCTGAATCTATAGGCCATTTGTCTGAACATACCTGAATGTTAAGTGGCGGCTTACCTTCTGATTTTGAGCAGTTTTCCAGGGCGAAATCAGCGCTATTGCTGACTGCTGATTCATTTACCTCAAGATCAGAGGGATCCAACTCCCTAAGTGCATGAGAGAAGATCGATCCTTCGGCAAGAGAGGGTACTTTAGCACTCCCTGCTGGAGACTCTTCCTGATCCTGAGCGATTCACGGGAAACACGAGCGGATACATCGCTAATCCGAGTTTTTGCGTAGATAAGATGCGCCAATCGGAGATGTGCCCAAAAGTAGCAATTGCTACCTTAGAGGTGGGTGATCGAGATACACCACATGGATCCATTGCAGAACCAACCGTCTTCCGCAGAGTCCCTTCCTTTGCAACCACCAACCCCAGCAATTCCTACCGCAAACCCGTTCCTCCAGTCGGAGGATCAACCCTGCAAGTCCATGATTCAGGAGTTGCGACAGTACCTGAACAATATTCAGGGGATCACGGCTCTGCTACCTGTACTCCAGGGAGACGAAATTCATGAATATATGCAGCTGCTAGCCCAGGAAGTGCGCACCATTTCTGACCTGATCAATCGGCAGTCACGCTACTAGCAAATCTGGCTAAGGATGTGTGGCAGGCACAGACCCATGTTGCTCCAGCCACTCTTGTAACAGAGCCACCACCGCTTCTGGCTTTTCATCCTGAGGGCAATGTCCGGCACCTTCAATACGGATAAATCGCTCCACCGACTTGTAAGTAGCCAGCTCTTCCCCCAGAGCCACAGGTTCCCAGGGATCCTCCACACCCCAGGCCACCAGCACCGGACAGCGCATCTGCGGTAACAGATCCTCAGGCAAAGGCCCCTGCGAGTAGCCGACAAAGGCAAGAAACACATCCGCTGCTCCTGCATCCAGCGCCGGAGTTAACAGCATCTGCACCAGTTCATCCGTGACGGCCTGTTTCTCTGCATAAGCCTCCAGAAGAATGTTTCGGATCACATGGGGGCGAGCCAGCTGGCGAAAGAAAAGATGGCCTATCGGCTTCACACTCAACAGTTTCTGGATCACAGGCGCTGACCAGCGGCGATACCAGGGCAACGTGATCCGTTTGCGTTCGTGCAAAAGCCGCAAGGAACAGTTGAGCATGGCCACCCCCCGTACCCATTCCGGATCCTGAACCGCAGTTTGCAGGGCCACGATGCAACCGATGGAATTCCCCACTAGAAACACGGGGGCTCCAATCACTTCCCGGCAAAAGGCAACCACCTGATCCCCCCAGGTCTCAAAGGTGTAGTTGACCTCAGATCCAGGATCGGGCTTGGCCGAGGCCCCAAAACCCAGCAGATCGATGGCATAAACTTTGGCCTGAGCGGCCAGCTGTGGCAACGACTTGAGCCAGTGGGCACTGGAGGCTCCAAACCCATGGATCAGTAGCAGGGCAGGGCCCTCTGACCCCATCTGCAGATAACGAATCGGAAACCCTCTCCAAACCCAGGTCTGAGACGGAGAAGCCTGTAAAGAATGCTGTGTAACCGAGTCCATAACCGATTTGATCTCATGGGCGCTAGATGCAAACAATTGTAACAAAGGTGAAAATGAGCAGAGAGTTGGGGAGCAGAGCCCTTGGAGCTTTACGATACCCTCCTGCTGCGGGTTTACTAGGGTATGGGCAATCAGGATGGTCTGGCATGAACAGTGATGAAAGGACCACGCTAGAGGTTCAGCACTTTACGACGAACTCTGAACTGGAACGCACCTTCAGTTGCCCCATTCTGGTGGTCTATACAACCGAAAAGCCCAACTGCAAAAAATATGAACTGACCCAACCCTTGACAATTGTGGGGCGGCAACGAGATCGGGTGCACATCTGGATTGATGATCCCAGTGTCTCCCGCCAGCACTGTCGCATTGATTACCTCAATGATCAGGTTTTTATCAGCGATCTGGGCAGCTCAAATCATACCTATGTGAATATGCTACGAATTGAGCACCAGCACCCTTTGCGGCATGGAGATGTGTTGCGCCTGGGATCGGCTCGTCTGCGCTACTACTCCCGTGGCACTATTGATCAATCACTTTTTGAAGCTGTTTACGGCATGGCCACTCAGGATCGGCAATTGGAGATCCTGCGGCGAGAGTACTTTTTGGTCATGCTGGGGGATGAGTTTACGATGGCCCGGAAAAAAGGGCTTCCCCTCTCGCTCCTATTTCTAGATCTGGATCATTTCAAGAGCGTGAATGATAGCTACGGGCACGATGCGGGAGACTACGTGTTGCGAGCCATCAGTGATCTGATCAAGTCGCTGCTCCAGCCCCAGGATTCTCTGGGTCGCTACGGAGGGGAAGAATTCTGTATTCTGATGGAGCAATCTCCCCTACAGCGAGCGGTGACTCTGGCAGAGACGATCCGGGCGGCAGTGGCCTCGACTCAGATCCAATACAAGAATCAGTTGATTCCGGTTACCATCAGCATTGGCGTCGCCACCCTCACACCCGACATGACCGTCCCTTCAGAGCTGCTGCGACAGGCTGACAACATGGTTTATCGCTCTAAGCAATTAGGGCGGAATTGCGTCTCTGTCCCGGATAGCCCACGGGAGACATGACCGGGATCTGGGTTCGGTATCCTCGACTGCTGGTGCTGAGCCTCTGGCTGATTGGGGTCTTGGGGGTTTCCGCGCTGCGAGATCTACCCCGGATGGAGCAACCTCCCCTCAGGCACTGGTATGCCACGGTTACCACTCAGTTTGCTGACTTTATGCTTACGAGGGACTCCTAGTTTGGGATGTGGGCTTGCTATTTCTTCAGGGAGATCGGCTGGTTTATGCGGGTGAGCAGGTACAGTTTTCTTTCCCCAGAGAAGCGATCCGCCGATTTGAGGTCAGCGCAGGCAAATGGATCGGGCAGATTTCTATAATTCAGGTGGATACTGCTGGAGGAAAAAGCTTCTACCTGGAGAATCTTGAGGTCGGTCTAGTGAACCAGATAAAGCCAGAGTTGATCAGGATCAAACAAAAGTGGGATGCACGGGTTACCGATGATAGCGTTGCCACCCCAGCAGCCTTGGAGTTGCCACCCCTGCAGATCGGAGAAGTTACGGGCACCTCGATCCGCGAGATGCATCAGCCCAAAGCAATATTCAAGTTTTTCTGGTCCACGATCCTTGCGATAGTTGTTGTATTGAGTTTGCTTTTCCAGTTATTATTTACTTCTTTTGGTTATGTTCTAGGGATCTCGTTTCTGAGTTTATTTGCCATCATGCTTCCCCATGGTTTCAAACAACAGGCAGCCTCTTGATCAGGCAAAAACTGTGATTCCCTTGCCAGATTT
>JAAUUJ010000177.1 GCA_012030715.1 Synechococcaceae cyanobacterium SM2_3_1
AACAATCACAAACTGAAACTGAGGCAAAACCTCCAGGATCTCACGATGGCTCCAAAGGTAACCCGTCGGGTTATGGGGGATTGTTGATCCAGAGGGTTCCACCTCGCTGCCCCGCAGGGATCTGCTCCACAAGTGCAGCCAGGGACCACTGTTTTTGAGAAGTCAGGGGAAGCGGGAGCAGACAAAGCGGCACATCTGCAGCCACTAAGGCCCGCTGGTAGTCTGCAAAGGCTGGAACCAGCAGGACAGCATGGCCATGGAGCGCGGCATCTCGGGCTGCCCAGGTGAACAATTCAGCCGCCCCATTACCCACCAGGATCCATTCCGGCTCCAGTTCATGGACATCCGCCAGAGCACGACGCAGGTGCCGGGAATCTGGATCAGGATAAGAAGTGATCGGGTCCGGTTGCGGGGTCAACACCATCTGCTGAAGCGCTGTTCGCACCCCCACTGGCGGACCCAGGGGATTCACACTGGCCGAGAAGTCAAGCAGATCCTCAGGTAAGCAGCCTGCGACCGTCGCTGCCCAAAGACGATTGCCCCCATGGCGAGGGAGGCGATGATCGGTCATGCCGACAGCCTCCGACCCCAATTGCCAGTCGCTGCTGCGGGGATCTCTACGTCGATCAGGTCAACCCTAGAAAAACAGCTCAAACTGCAGGCACCCTCCTGGCCATGGACCGGGATCCTAACCCTTGGTTCCCCCTACAGCATCGCGGAAGGACTTCCCCGCAGTAAAGGCGGGCACGATACTGGCTGGGATCACCATCTTCTCATTGGTCTTGGGATTCCGACCCTCCCGTTCCTTCCGCTTGCGGGCTTCGAAGGTCCCAAAGCCCACGAGGGTGACTTTGCCTTTGGGTTCTCCCTCTTCATTACGGCTTGCCACTTCTTCCACAATGATTTCCAAAGCGGCAGTAATGACAGCATCAGCCTCTTTTTTGGTCACGCTGGCGCGGTGAGCAACAGCATCGACGAGTTCGGCCTTATTCATCCTGTTCTCCTCATCAGGTCGCAATCGGCGTAGTCAACATTGGCTTCAAATTCACTGACACATTCTACAGCCTAGTTGGCGTGAAAGGCCCTTCCAGTCTGCTTTTTCGCAGATATTTGCACTTTCGTGCCCAAAAATACAGGAGAGGGACCGTCTCTAGCTCAAGGCGAGGCCGCTTGCTGGAGCTGAAAATAGGTCTGCAGCACACGGCGACAGAGGGGACCAGCCATTTTCGATCCTCCACCCCCGCTGTTTTCCAGAAACCCAACTACCACGATCTCCGGGTTGTCGTGGGGTGCATAGGTAACAAACCAGGCATGAGATGGGCGGGGCGGATCTTCTGCGGTACCACTCTTCCCAGCTAACAAGGGATAGCCAGGGGGAAGTGAGAGGGCCTGGCCCGTACCGTAGAGCATCACCTCTCTGAGTCCGCGCTGCAAGATCTGCAGGGTCGAGGGGGATAACTCTACTGAGCGCCGTTCGTTCCCAGGATCAGCGGCTGCGGGTGAGCGGGGAGAGAGTTGGAGAGAGAGACGAGGCCGAGGAACCCCTCCTCCGTTAGCAACGGCTGCCGTTACCAGCGCCAGTTGCAGGGGGGTGGCGGTCAGAAATCCCTGCCCAATCGACATATTCACCGTATCGCCAACATACCAGGGTTCACTCCAATGGGTCTGTTTCCAGTCTTGATCCGGTACCAATCCTGTCGATTCCCCAGTCAACCCCAGGCCGGAAGGCTGTCCCAACCCAAAGCGACGTGACCACTCCTGAATCGGACCAGCGGTGGTTTTCAGGGCCACCTGGTAAAAAAAAGTATCACTGCTCCAGGCCATGGCCTGAGTAAACCCCAGAGGACCAAATCCAGCTCGATTCCAGTCCCAAAAGCGTCGTCCTGCCACTTGAATATAGGGAGCCGTGGACAGAACCGTAGTGGGGGAAAAGCTCCCCGATTCCAGTGCCGCTGCCGTCGTGATGATCTTAAATGTGCTGGCAGGGGGATAAGCTCGCAGGTTGCGATTGAGGAAGGGAAACTCTTGCTGCTGCAGTAAACTCCACTGCTCCTGGCTAATAGAACTGGAAAAGAGATTGGGATCAAAGGTGGGATAGCTGGCCATGGCCAGAATGGACCCATCCCGTGGATCAAGGGCCACAATCGCCCCTTTTCGACCTGCCAGGCCTGCTCGGCCTCCCGTTGCAATCCCATATCCAGCGTTAGTTTCAGGGTCTGTCCGGGTTGAGGCAGTTGCTCTCCCAAAATCTGAAGCACCTCACCCGCCGCATCCACCTCCACCTGCTGTCCCCCCCACTGGCCCCGCAACAGGGGCTCATAGAGCTCTTCCACCCCCATGAGACCGACAATATCCCCCAGACGGTAGCCTGCCTCCGTCGGGGCCTGCTGTAATTGCTCCGGAGAGATCTCGCCGGTGTATCCCAGAACATGAGCGGCAAGATCCCCGTTGGGGTAATAACGGACCGCCTCTGCCTCCACAATGACTCCGGGTAACTCACGGCTGAGTTCTTCCAGTTGAATCACCAGAGCAGGGCTGATGTTCCTGAGAATGCGAATCGGAAAAGGAGAACGATAGCCTGCTTGCTCCAGCCGTTGGCGGATTTCAGCTTCCGGAATCTTGAGGTGGTGGGCGAGTTTCGGCAGCAAAGCCTGCCAGTCAGAAGGACTCTGGGCTAGGGGCCAGATATATACCGAGTGAGACAACTGACTTCCGGCCACCAGAACACCGTGACGATCCAGAATCCGACCCCGCTCTGGCGGTTTAGGAATGAGGCGAATGCGGTTGGTATCCGCCATCTGTCGGTAGTAGCCACTGTGCATGAGTTGCAGATAGGCCAGTCGCATCCCCAGCCCCAGCAACAGCAGCGAAGTCACGATTAACAGGAACAGCACCCCCCGCCACCCATGGCCCACCGTTTTTTGGGGATGGGAACTCTGGCCGCCCCTGGTCTCAACCGGAGACATGAGGGGGCTTTTTGCAGCAGACCGGATCAACATCGGCGTCACCCATTCGCCTGAGGTCACATCAGGACTGACTGTAGCACTATCCCCATGGACCTCAAGGTTGCAACTGCTGCAGCAAGCTTTTGACCACCAGCAGATCAGCCACCCGTTTCTGTTGCTGAAACAGCTCAGCAGCCTTTTCCCAATCTGCCTCTGCTGCGTCAGGATCACCCAGGGCAAGGTGGGCCACCCCGCGACTGGTATAAGCTTCCGCCATGTCTGGGGCAAGTTCCAGTGCCTGAGCAGCGTCCGCCAGGGCTGCCTCTGGGTTCTGCAGCCGATTGTGGAGCATGCTGCGGTTCACATAAGCATCCGCATAGGTGGGATCGAGAGCCAGAGCCTGGTTGAAGTCGGGGAGTGCCCCTTCCAGATCTAAACGCAGTACCTTGGCTGCTCCTTGTTGGTTTAGAGATTCTGCCTGCATCCGGACCAGCGGAGCCGTCGGATTACCCCTGACGGAGAGTGGGATCCAAACACTGCTCAGACTGAGTCCGAGGCTGAGCAGCCGACGATATCCAATCTGAAAAGCCATCAGCGGGATCCTGTTGCTGGAGAAACTGTGGGACTCAAAGAAGGGGCAGGGGTTACTTCCTCCGGAGAAACAGAGGGATCAGGCGCATTCAGGCTCTGTTGTCCCTGCATGTAGATGATGTTCAGGGTCATCATGGCCAAAAAGAGTCCCAAGAGCTGTGTTCGTGATCCCATTTCTCTATTCCCTGACTTTGATTGCCAACTGAATTAACGAATAGTCTTGTCTTCTGGCTGCAAACGAGTAATCTAGCAAGTGTGCCCGATGGCTCTCAGCCCTTGCTACCTTCACTGCTCCCAAGGATCCAAGCCATGCATCAGACGCCCTCTATCTTGACCGCTACCGCCCTCACTTTACTATCCCTGGTCGCGGGTCTGCGAGTGTCCGCCCAACCCAGAGGTCCTGAGCTTTACCGCCAGGGTGTGCAGCTACTGCAGTCGGAGCGCTATTCTCAGGCTCTGGCCACCTTTGATCGGGTCGTACAGCAAAATCCTCGCTATGCACCTGGGTACAGTGGCCGTTGTGCTGCCTTTTTTGCGCTGGGCAATGGTTCTGTTGCCCTGGAGAATTGTAACCAGGCCATCCTGCTTGATCCCAATCTGGCCGTGGCCTATATCCACCGAGGGAATGTCTATCTTGCCTTCGGTGATCTGGAGGCGGCCTTTGCGGATGCGGAGCAATCTCTGGTGGCGGATCCTAAAGTTCCGATGCCCGGAGCCTTCTTGATCCTGGGTCAGGTGGCTTTAGAGGAGGCAGACTTCGAAACCGCTCTGGATGAGCTGGATAAAGCCATTCTTCTGGATACCAATCTGGCGCAGGCCTATCAGATTCGCGGGCAGGTTTACCAGGCCCTGGCCAATGAGGAAGCCGCGATTGCAGACTTTGTCAGGGCCCTGCGCCTCGATCCTCGCCTCACCCCCCCGCCAGGAGTCCAAGAGGCCGTGGTCAATCAGTTGTTGCTGGATGGACAGGCCAAGCTAGATCAAAACGAGCTGGGGGCTGCACTGGCAGACTTCAATCTGGCGTTGAGCCTTAATCCCCAGGCTGCCGGAGCCTACAATGGTCGCGGTCTGGTCCTGCGGGCTCAGGGTAATGAAGCTGCTGCCATCGCTGAGTTTGAGCGGGCACTGGAACTGGATGAAAATAATGTGGTTGCCCAGGAACAACTGGCAGAACTGCGCCCCCCCACCCCCAACTCCTGCCCCGCCGCCACCAGCTACTGATGACACCACGGTCCCGACAGAAACCACCACGGCTCCCGAGGCAGTAGAACCCACCCCCCCCCTTGATCCCAACAACAGTCCTCCTCCCCGTGGCCAGCGCCTCACTGAGGAGTTTTGTGATCAGCTCAGCACCGATCTAAGTCTGGCGGATCTGGAGGCTCAGATTGGACCTGCTGATCAGGAAAGTGAGTCTGATGGTCTGCGGGAATATACCTGGGGGGGAGGAAAGTGGATCTCAGCTGACAGCCATTTTTGATGGCGACTCAATGCAGCAATATTCCTGCTCTGTGATTACGACTTCAGAGAACTAGCGTCCTCCTGCAGCGGCTGCCATCCAGGTTGCCAGAGGGTGCGCTCCTGCAGTAGATCGGCATTCAGCCAGAAACGCACCTGCGGATCGCACACCGCTTCTAGCTCTGCAAACACCAGTCCCCGCTTTTGATCCTGACGTTGCCGCACCTGAAAGTGCCGCCAGCCCCATTGGGGTTCGACTGAGGTCCAGCGGGATCCCAGCAGATGCGGGTAGCGGGTGGATCTGGGTTTGCGTTTCATTGGTCCCAGAGAAAACCTGGCAATTTGCTACAGTAAGCAAACGGACTTTATATTCACATGCTTCTTTTCTCAGTCTGACACCAGCGATGACGGCAGAGCAGAAGCCCGATCGGATCATCTCAAACATCTATGTTGAAGCGACTAATTACCGGAACTCAACGGCGGATTGCCCGACTGGAAATTACTGGACCGATTGAGAGTAAGCTGCGGCAGCGAGTGCTGAAATCTCTGAAAGAGATCGAAAAAATGGGCTTTCGAGCTCTGGTTCTGCGCATTGATAGTCCTGGGGGCACCGTCGGAGATTCCCAGGAGATCTACCAGGCCCTGCGGGATCTGCACAGCAGTGGCTTGAAGATCCTGGCCAGCCTGGGCAATATTGCCGCCTCCGGAGGCGTGTACGTCGCCATGGGGGCCCACAAGATCATCGCCAATCCGGGCACGATCACGGGTAGCATTGGGGTGATCATTCGGGGCAACAACCTGGCTCGCCTGCTAGAAAAAGTGGGCGTGTCCTTCCAGGTGATCAAGTCTGGTCCCTACAAAGATATTCTTGCCTTTGACCGCGATCTGACGGAATCGGAGCGGCTGATTTTGCAGGAACTGATCGATGTCACCTACAACCAGTTTATCCAGACCATTGCCCAGGCTCGGCAGCTTACCATACCCACGATCCGAACCTTTGCGGATGGCCGTATCTTCAGTGGTGAGCAGGCTATGCACCTGGGAATTGTCGATCGACTGGGCTCGGAGGCCGATGCCAGACGCTGGGCTGCAGAAATGGCGGGACTGGATCCAGAGGCGCGTTTTTATGAATTCAATACCCGTCCTCAGGGTCTGATGCGCTTGCTCCCCGGGCAGGCAAGCCTCTCGCACGTAGAGTTTCACTTGTCGACAGCGGGGCTTCCCCTCTGGCTCTATCAGCCGTGAGGCAATGGGAGAGGGACCTGATCGAACCGTGGGATTGGACGTCAGCGACCTGCGCTTCTTATTCTGAAGGCAGTGTGGTTACCCCTCTTGCTTATGAAATTCTGCCTTGCGAGTATCAGTGGCCTGTTGATGGCGCTGGTTGTTGTTGCTCCCAGTCAGGCCCAGCGTCCTTTGCGGGTCGGCATTGCTTTTGATGTGGGCGGGAAGAATGATCGGAGCTTCAATCAGGCGGTAGCCACGGGTGCAACATGGGCCCAAGAGCAGCTAGGGATCCAGATTATTGAATTTGAGCCCACTGAGGCAGCGGCGATGGAGACGGGCGTTGAGGATCTGGCCCAAGCTGAAACGGATCTAGTGGTGGGGGTAGGATTTGGTCTGGAACCCGCCATTACCGAGGCCGCGGAGACCTATCCAGATACGCGCTTTGCGGTGATCGATGCCGAGTCCCCCAACGGCGAAAATGTGGCCAGTCTGATTTTTGAGGAACAGGAAGGAGCCTTTTTGGTCGGCTACATTGCCGGGTCCTTAACTCAAACGGGCGTGGTGGGCTTTGTAGGGGGCATGGATATCCCGCTGATCCATCGCTTTGAAGTGGGCTACCGCGCTGGAGTGGAATATGCCTGTACTGCAGCCTCTTTTGACTGTGAGGTCCTGATTGACTATGTGGGGACTACCCCAGCCGCCTGGAATCAACCTCTCCAGGCCCAGGCCATCGCCCGCAACCATCTGTCCCAGGGAGCCGACATTATTTTTGCCGCAGCGGGAGGCTCGGGGCTGGGAGTCATTGATCAAATTCTGGATACCCATTGCCTGCAACCGCATGCACTCCCTGCCAACGTCAACTTTATTCGAGATCCCTTTGCCACCCTTCCTAAGCCAGAGGACTATACCCAGAATTGCCCTGAAGGAGCACGTCCTGTTTTTTTCATTGGGGTGGATGCAAATCAAAATTATCTGGGGGATAGTGATCAGGATCCCTTAACCCTGAATTATGGTCTCACTTCGATGCTAAAGCGGGTGGATGTGGCGACATTGGAAATAATTGAGGCGGTGCAAGCAAACGAATTTCAGGGCGGGATCCACAGGTTTAGCCTCGCTAACGATGGAGTGGGCTATGCCCTGGACGAATACAATCGTTCTCTCCTGCCCCCGACCTTGCTCACCGAAGTAGAAACCCTGAAGCAGGAGATCCGGACAGGCACGATCACGGTACCCTCCTCCCGTTGAAGGGGATCTCAGTGGAAGCCTCAGCAAATCGATGCCGTAGGTGGGACAGAACCTGGTAAAGCTGTTGCAACTCTGGCTCTGTCAGGGGCGAGAAAGCAGATTGCAGATGTGCCAGTTGCTGAGGATACACCCGTTCAAACAAGGCCTCACCTTTGGGCGTCAATACGATCCGAAAACAGCGCCGATTTTCGGGGGCACCTGCCGCCGCACCAGCTCCTTCTGCTCCAACCGATCCACAATCCCCGTCAATGTTCCCTTGGTCACCAGTGTCTTGGCCGCCAGACAGTTCATTGTCAACCCTGAGGTTCTGCTCAACGTGGCAATCACATCAAACTGTCCCGGGGTCAGCCCCAAGCGGCGAATATGGGAGTCAGAATACTGAGAAAAGCACTGGTAGGTTCGTACCAACTCCTTCACGACTCCTAGAACCGGATCCTGAGCAGCTGGGGAGCTGGATCGATCCGAAAACTGCTGACAATCAACCTCTGAAGTCGGTACCATGGTCAAGAAGCTTCCCGTAACTACACTACGATTACATATTGTCTTAAGACAAACAGTTGCACATGAAAATCACCTAAGTTTTAGCCGTTCCCCGCCTCAGGGAGAAAATTAAATGAGAATCTGAATCAAGCCGCAGAATCAGAGGTCCCTGGAGTAGATGGATTGACATTGACGGCAAAGAACAGATATCCCAGCAGGATCAAAAATCCAATCCATCCCCAGCCCGGAATCGAAATCGCCAGGGAACCCAGCACCGTCTCAATCAGCAGGATCGGAGTCATGGCCACTATGGTGAGGCGAAGCAGACTGGCATACGGCAAACTGACCCCCGCAATCGAAGCCATGATTAAACTGATCAGACTGAAAAATAAAGCTTGAATGATACGCCCAATATAAAAGAAAAACAGAGAGAAGGGGAAGGCCATGATCAATAGCCAGTCACCAACAAAGTAAATGAAATTCAAGATCTGCTCTTGTTCCAGTTGAAAAATCAGGCAAACTGCTACGTTCCTGATAAAATCAAACGAGCGAGTTTCATAATCATTTTGTTCCACATAGAGAG
>JAAUUJ010000178.1 GCA_012030715.1 Synechococcaceae cyanobacterium SM2_3_1
TGGGAGTAGCTGTTGGCGCTTGGGGTAGGTGTGGGAGTAGCTGTTGGCGTTGGAGTAGGTGTGGGAGTAGCTGTTGGCATGGGACTCGGTCCTGGTTGAACCCGGAATAGACGGCTCACCGAACGGGATCCTGAGTTGATCTGGACAATACCGACGGTCACGCCATTGGGAATAACCACCTCCAGTTCGGTATTGCTGACAATGGTGAATTGAGCGGTCGCCTCAACCCCACTGGTGCGATCCCGAAAAACAACCTGACTCACTCCCGAGAATCCAAATCCACTGAATTCAACGATTTCCCCAGCCTGTCCAGTAACAAAAAGAGGCTGGAAGACAGTAGGGCGAGGGGTGAGCTGGAGAGTGGTTTCCTCTTGGTTTTGAACGGTCTGAGGATCACTGGCAATGGAAGTGGGGCCGTCAGAACTGCAACCCACCACCAGGATCAAACTTGTTGCCAGGGCAAGAGTAGCCTTCAGGCAAGGTAATTTTTTGTCATTTAACTCAAACATGAGGAACTCCGCGCAGTGCCATTTCACCCCAAATCCTACATCCTCACCGCATAGATAGTGGCAGAAATTAGAAAAGGTGATGTGGAACACTGTCGGGATCGTTAACCTGACGCTTACCTCATGAAAAGCTTTCTACAGGCACCCTTGAGAAATAGCAATTTGATTGGCGGGGATTAACGGATCCAGACCAGGTTCATGGACAACCACACAGGTATCTGGAGGAACATTGGGGATCACCAGTTGATCAAATTCCACCTCAACTATGGTGGAGTTGGGATCAGGGCTGTAGCTTGTAAAGCCAGAGAAAACTTCGATGGGAAGTTGCACAAAATTGGCGGGGAATGGGATCGGATCTAAATCTGGGGGAATGATTTCACCATCGAGGGTGATCACAGGAGTAGTCAGCTGGGGGAAGGGAATCTGCACCGAGATTTGTAAGCCAAAGGCAGCCTGTTTAGGTACGGTTGTTGTCAGCTGGATCCCTGTACTCACCTCTGAGGCGATTACTAACGAGCCGAAGGAACGACCTGTAACCTGAACAACATCTCCCACCTCGATGGGGGTTGAAGGTAGCACCGTGGAGTTGAGGACATAGACCCGAGTATCATCCACGATCCAGAGTCCGGTGAAGCGACCAAAGCGGCTACTGAAGGGTAGTCTTGTGACTTCGCCACTGATCTCCACCTGGGCCAGCTGCTTTGCAGGCTCTGTTTCAATGGCAACAAGGGGATCAGGGGTAGAACTGAGAAGACTGACATTCGCTTCAGGGGCAAGTGCAGCCAGGGGCTCACCGTCACCCACCGACATACTGCTGGGGGTTGAGGAGGCGCAGGCACCCAGAGTTGTCAGAGCTAAAGCAACGGCCACATACGCCAGATAGGATTGACCATTCACAATTGAACCTCAGGAGCATCCAGCCAAAGTTTGCTGGAAGTCTTTGCTGCAGTCAAGTCCAGGATCTCAAGTCAGGTTGAAGATAAGGCTGCAGGGCTTGACTCAATGCACTCAGGAATTCCTGTTGCTGATCTAGCAGAAAGAAATGTCCCCCAGGAAATAAACGCGAATCAAAGCTGGCGTTGGTTTGCTCTTGCCATGCCTGCAAATGCGGTAGCGGGACTCTGGGATCGGACTGCCCTCCCAACGCCAGGATGGAACAGGTTAAGGGATCTTCGGACTGATATTCATAAGTTTCCAGCATTTCAAAGTCTGCCCGCAAACTGGGGAGGAGCAATTGTAGTAAATCGGCGTCCTGGAGCACCGCCTCGGGGTACCCCATAGTGCCTCAGCATTTGAATCAACTCGGGATCGGGCATTGGATGCAAAGGGGGATTAGGATTGGGCAATTGCGGAGCCCCCTGACCCGATACCACGAGCACCTGGGGTAAAGGCAATCCCTGTCGACGCAGAGCGCGGATCAGCTCAAAACTGGCCAGGGCTCCCAAACTATGGCCAAAGAGGATAAAGGGGCGATCCAGATAGGGATCAAGTTCTGAACTCAGGACTGAAACCAGTGCTGTCAGACGGGTTAAACAGTGCTCTTTCAGACGGTTGGCACGACCGGGGGGTTGCACAGCCCATAGATCAATTCCTGCAGGTAGAGCATGCATCCAGTTGCGGTAGGCCAGAGCCCCTCCCCCTGCAAAGGGCAGACAAAATAAACGGATCGAATCAGCGGGGGCTGTCGATGACCAGTGCATCAACCAGGGAGTTGTGGGCAATAGCTTATCTGGAATTAGGACCACCCTTCAGTTTAGGGGGATCCTGGATCAGGAAAAATTCTGTGAGATGGTCAGCAAACTCGATAGACTAATTGGGTATGAGAGCTCTAGAACATGACTGAGGCCACTCTACTAGCCCGCCTGTCCAAATCACCTTTATTGGAGGGGGTTTCCCCAGACTCACTCCAGACTCTGGTGGCACAGGCAAAAGCGCTTCAATCCTATCCTGCTGGCCGAACTTTATTGCTAGAGGACGCCGGAGGTAGTGTTGTTTATCTCCTGTTGTCAGGCTGGATTAAAATTCGCCGTTCTACTCCCACCGATCCCCTAACGTTGGCGGTCCTGGGGTCTCCGTGCTGGTTTGGGGAAATGGCAGTTCTGGAGCAGTCTCCTCGATCTGGGGATGTCGTTTCCCTCAGCGACGTAGAAGTTCTCCCGATCCGGGCACCGGAATTCAAACAACTCTTGATGCGCGAACCGATCCTTAGTTTTCGACTGGCGCAAGCTCTAGCTCAGCGACTCCGCCAAACCAATCAACTGTTTTATCTTAGACAGCAATCTGCAGCGGTTCGCCTTTTATTTGTTCTCGTGCAACTGGCCTCGATCTATGGGGAACCCCTTCCTAGGGGGAAACAGATTATGAATGTCTCTCAGCATGACCTCGCGGATCTGGCCAGCGTTACGGTACAGGAAGCAACCACAATTTTGGAGCGATTGCAGCAGCAAAAAGCAGTGCTGATCAATGACAGCTCCGGAAAGATGGAATTATTGCAATACGAAAAGATGCTGCAGGCAACTCAGCTGATTTAAATTTCTTGCTAAGACAGAAGGTGACGGGCTCATTTAGATCCACAATAGGCAATCAGATCAATTTCCACATTGCCACACCCAGCCAACCCCAGAACCCCAACCGTGGTGCGACAGGGGAACCGTCCCGAGGCAAAATAAGACTGATAAATCGAATTCACAATATCATAATCACGAAACTCGGTGAGAAAGATCCGCGCCATGACTACCCGATCAAATCCCGACCCGGCATGCTCGAGGACAAGCTTCAAGTTTTCCATCACCTGGTGAGTTTGGGTGGAAATGCAGCTTCTCTGGATCTGACCCGTCGCCGGATCTTCGGCCAGTTGTCCCGTAACAAAAAGAAAATCTCCGGCGCGTACCGCATGGGAGTAGGGGGCAACAGGCGGTAGCTGATTCTCTGGCAGGGTAATATAGTCGAGCATAAGTTTCTGGATTGATTCTGAACCGATTCTCCCACTCCTGCGCTCACTGATCTCCATTTCCCCTGAGTCTCTCTTCCCCATCTCCTCTAGCAGCCATGCCCTATCTCAATATTGATGGGTTCCCCCATTACTACGAATGGATCACTGCGGACCCAACCAAGCATCCCTCAGGCCAGAAGCCAGTGATGGTCTTTGTTCACGGCTGGGGAGGCTCCGGAAGATACTGGCATTCCACTGCCCAGGCCCTCTGTGATCAGTATGACTGCCTCATCTACGATCTACGCGGATTTGGTCGCAGCAGTTCCCCGGTAGACCACCTGCCCCAGAGTCAGGATGAGTCTTATCAGATGGAGGCTTATGCAGAAGAACTGAATCAGATTCTGGATCAGCTGCACCTGCCTCAGGTGACGATCAACGCCCATTCCATGGGAGGATCGATTGCCACTCTCTTTGCCAGCCACTACCCGCATCGTCTCAATCAGCTGATCCTCACCTGCATGGGGGTTTTTGAGTATGATCCGATCACTTTCCCACTCTTTCATCGCATTGGCACCTGGGTGACCAGCATCCGCCCCCAGTGGCTCAGCCAGCTTCCAGGGCTCGATCGGTTGTTTATGGCCCGATTTATTCACCTGCCTATAGATCAGGCGGATCGAAAAGCCTTTCTAGAGGACTACCTGCAGGCTGCGTCCTCTGCGGTTGCCGGAACCATCTACACCTCAGTGAGTAAGCAGGCCAGTGAAGTGATGCCTCTGGCATTTCAATCCCTCCAGATCCCCACGCTGCTGATTGCTGGGGAAAAAGACATGATTATTCCCCCTCCTTTAGGACAGCGAGCCGCCAGTCTCAACCCCCTAGTTAAATACATCGAGATCCCTCGCACTGCCCACTTTCCCATGCTGGAGGATCCTGTCACCTACCAACATGTGCTGCAAACTTTCCTGGAGCCCGATCCTGCTGCGGTTGGCAATCCTTCCTAAATTGTCTTCCAATAGGTAAAGAGGCTCAGAAGGAGTGGTGTTGTGGGCATGACCATTGTTGGCATCGACCACCTGCATTTCTATGTCAAAGATGTGCGGGCATGGTCCCGTTGGTTTCAAGAGGTCTGGGCTTTTCATCTGAGAGGAGAACGGCAGACAGCAGACACCCTCAGCCACTGGCTGCAACACCGATCGATTCATCTGGTTCTTTCCCAAGCCCTGAACAACAAAGGCGTGGTGGCTACGTATCTAGAGGATCACCCCCAGGGACTGGTGGATGTGGCTCTGCAAGTGGCCGCAGCAGTAAAAATTTACTCCTATCTGTGGCAGCACAACCAGACAGTGACATGGTTGTATGCGTCTGAAACCCTTCAACACCTGCAGCTCCGGCTCCCCTTTGCCCAATCTGAGCAGGCCCCGTTAGGATTTCATCACTCACTGATCGAGCGGCATGGAGAGAAAACCCCAATCCTGCCAGGCTTTACTTTGGCTGAAAATATGGATCCCTTGGTAGAGTCCACCGCTCTGCCCAGCTTTACCCATATTGATCATGTGGTCCTAAATGTGCCGTCCTCACAACTCCATCCTGTTTCAACGTGGTATCAAAAGATTCTGCATTGGGAGCCTCGCTTTCGCTATCAGGTCTCCACCGCCCGTTCTGGTCTCAATAGCACCGTCCTCTGCCCAGCCTCCTCTGCATTACAGCTGGCCATTAATGAACCTGTGGGATCCAACTCGCAAATTGAAGAGTTTATTCAGGCCAATGGTGGCCCTGGGATCCAGCATGTTGCTCTCCACACCGCCCAGATCGGCGGGACAGTTGCTCACCTGCGCCAACGGGGAGTCGCCTTTCTGACTGTTCCCTCCACATACTATGCGTCCCTGGCTCACCTGCCCAAAGGATTTACATCTACCGATCTGGCCAGCCTGCAACTGCTTGTGGACCAACCCGATCCCCTCTTCCCCGATCAAGAACTGTTGCAAACCTTCACGCAACCTCTCTTTCCAGAACCCACCTTTTTCTTTGAGGTGATCCAGCGCAACCACAATGCCAGAGGGTTTGGGGAAAGAAATTTTCAGGCTTTGTTTGAGGCAGTCGAGCGTCAACAACAGGAGCGCACCAGCCAGATTTAATCTTTCAAGTGACGGAATAGTTATTCTTTTGTTGACAGGCTGGAAGCAAAACGATGCCACTGGCAGCTTTCCGGAGTAACCGTCAGCAAATCCTCAATATTGCGCAGCATGGTCAGGCAGATGGCATCCAGCGGCAGATCATTGGCATCAAAGCCAAAAGGGTTTTCAATTTCAATGCCAATCTCTTCAATACCCAGCAGGGTGAAACTGAAGATCCCGACAATCGGTCCCGTTAACCAGCTGAGGGTTTCCACCATCTGAAAAGGAAGGGCCAGGCAGTACATGAGAAGCATTTGCTTAAGGTGAATAGCGTAGGCAGGCGGGATCGGGGTTTTGAGGATGCGCTCACAGGCTCCCAGGGTGTCAACCATGCCGTTGAGCAGTACATGCATGGCAGTCAGTTGGTAGGTATTGACCAGACCTCGATGGTATTGCGATTGCAGGTAATCCCCGATCCAGAGGGCCACCTCCAGGGGGGGATTATTCATCTCCTGCAGTTTGGCAAACTGTTGGGGTGACACCAGCTGCTCCAGTTCACGATTCGGACGTTGATGACGCAAATGCAGCTTCATCGCTACCGCAAAAGCCACTAGCAAATGCAGGACTCTGGCTTTGTGCAACCGATCCTGTTCATCTTTTTCCCCCACTGCCACCCAGATCTGTCGTGCCAGATTGCGAACAATATTCACCAGACTTCCCCAGTGCTTGCGGCCTTCCCAAAAACGGTCATAGGCAGTGTTCGTCCTGAACACCAGGAGCAAGCCTAAAACCACATTGGGTACAAACGCCACCAGCACTGGCAGCGAGACTGGCCAGCCCAGCTGGTGCAGCCAGGATATAAATACCCCAAAGAGACTACAAACAAGGGTTCGGGGCAGAATCGAGAAGACCACCGATCCCCGCAATTGCAATGCCAGTCGAAACCAGTTGCCTTGATAAAGGGTTGGCCTCATTTTTGCAACAGCCTGAATATGGGGGCATTCTAGCTTGCTTAACCCACCGGATCTCGAGGGAGGCATTGGACATTCCATTAAATTTCTTGGGCTAACCTGCAAGATTTCTTGTCCCCCACGGCAGGATGGTCTAAAATACAGCTCAAGTGAGGAGTGGACGTTGAAGGAGAGCCTGTGACGGAACATGGATAGTCACGGGCTTTCCTTTTGCGCTCCACCCGCCAGGATCTAAATCACGATCTTTTTTGATCTCCTGTCACGAAAATCTGATACAAAAGAGTTTTGCCGATACCCCAGTTAGACCATTATCATAGGGATAGCGGAGACGCATGTTTCCGTTCACTCCTCACACCATCTTCCGCTTGACGTGGAGTCAGGCGGTTTTTTTTATTTAAAATAATACGGCTAGCGGGCCGTTGAGGCCGAAAGAGATGACATCCGTGAATGATCAGACCTTACCTGCTCTGGGCAAAATCCATGGGCACTTCTTTGATCGAGTTATTCGACCCCAATTGGGCGCGGCCAATGCCTCCATCCTCGTTGGGCCCCAAAATGGCGTGGATATCGGTGTGATTCACCTGGGCAACGCACGCGTTATGGCGGTAACCACTGATCCTTTTTTTGTCGTGCCAGATTATGGCTGGGAGCGGGCGGGCTGGTTTGCAGTCCACATCCTGGCATCTGACATTACCACCAGTGGACTGGCACCCGAATACATGGCCATTGATCTCAATCTGCCCCCCAGCATGACAGAGACCGATCTGGAGCAGCTGTGGGAGACCGTTCACAACACCTGTACTCAGCTGGGAATTGCGGTGGTTACGGGGCACACAGGTCGTTATCAGGGCTGTAATTTTCCCATGATCGGGGGCTGTACCTTAATCAGCACCGGGCATGAGCAGGCCTATGTGGCGGCAGGCATGTCTCAGGTGGGGGATGCCGTCCTGATCACCAAGGGAGCAGCGATTGAAGCCGCTGGACTGATGGCAGTTACCTTTCCCCAGCGACTGGAGCAGGCCTTTGGATCTGAATTTGCCTCTGGTGCCCAGGAGATCTTCTGGCAGATGTCCACTGTCAAAGATGCCCTGACCGCTGTCCGGGTGGGAGTGAGGAAACAGGGGGTCACCGCCATGCATGATGCCACCGAAGGAGGGGTGTTTGGGGGATTATTTGAGCTGGCTCAAGCGGCTGGCCTGGGAATGCGTATCGAACTGGAAAAAATTCCGGTTGCGCCTGAAGTCAAAGACATTTGCCAGTTATTTGCAATGGACCCGTACACTTCTATTAGTGAGGGTACCCTGCTGCTCACCTGTACCCCCAGTTCAGTTGATCCGATCCTGGCGGCTCTGGATGCTGAATCCATTACCGCAGCCCAGATTGGCATCTGTGTTCCGGGTCAGGGGGTGTCTTTAGTGGATCGGGGTGAAGTTCGTACCCTTGACCCTCCCCGGATCGATCCTTTTTGGGAAGCCTACGCTAAAGCCATGGCAGCGGAGTCTGCATCCTGAAACTGCTTAATCTCCTTCCTGACCGGAAATTCAAGGTGTTATGCCTACGGCAGGCTACCCCAACACTCGCGAAAGACCTATCACCCCGGCACCCCACCCGATCCCTCTCGCTTCCTTTGACATACTCCCCGGCCTAAAGACACGGGGATTCTAAACAGCCTCACGGTCTGCCCTTTCTGGCTCAACCACAACACTTAGACCAACAGGCTGCCCCATTAATCCAGAGGTGTTTATGTCCCCAGACATTTCAGCTATTTCTAGCTCCGTTCCTGTATGCCCTACAGTACGGTTCCACTCTGTCCCTACCATCTCTAATCCCCGCTTGAGGATATTCAGTGCGGCATTTTCATCCCGACACAGTTCCAATCCACA
>JAAUUJ010000001.1 GCA_012030715.1 Synechococcaceae cyanobacterium SM2_3_1
CTGTTCTGGCAACATGAAGATGATGCGTCACTGCCGCCAATGCCGGGCCGATGCCGTGGGTCTACTGGGCGAAGATCGCAGCCAGGAGTTCACCAAGGACAAGTTTATGGAGATGACTCCTGAGTACGATATCGACACTCGTCGAGAGGTGCATGAGGGAATCGCCAAGTTCAAGGCTGAACTGGAAGCTGCTAAGGCTGCCAAGCAGTCAGCAAAGAAAACCAACACACCCAAGATCCTGGTGGCTGTGGCAACCAAGGGGGGCGGTATGGTTAACAAGCACTTCGGTCATGCCAAAGAGTTCATGATCTATGAAGTGAATGCTGATGAAGCTATGTTCGTTGGCCACCGCAAGATCGAGCAGTACTGCCAAGGGGGGTACGGTGAAGAGGACAACATGGCTGGTATCCTGCAAGCTCTTACCGATTGCAAGGCTGTATTGGTCTCCAAGATCGGCGACTGCCCCATGAAAAGCTGCGTGAAGCCGGTATTGAGGTGGTTGAGGCCTTTGACGTGATCGAGACGGTGGCCATGAAGTACTACCAGACCTGGCTGACAGATCAAACCGTTGAAGTGCGGCAGCCCACTCAGACGGAACTGCAGGCCAAGCTGGAGGCAGTACTGGCTCACTCCTAGATTCCTCGCCCTTGCGATCGTCGCGCCTGCTTGATCCAGACCGCAAAGATTCTAGAAACCCGAGTATTCATCGACAGGAGACTGAATCATGGCACAGCTGACCGGACTAACTCGTGGGGGAACCCCCTGGATCCCGCAATTTATTGAAAGTATCGATTTTACCCGTTGCATTGGCTGTGGCCGCTGCCTGAAAGCTTGTGGAAGGGGGGTCCTCAATCTCAAGGCTTTGAATGAAGAGGGAGAGTTTGTCGAGGACGAGGAAGAAGAAGAAATTGAACGGAAGGTGATGGTGATTGCTAATGGCGAACTCTGTATTGGCTGCGAGGCCTGCTCGCGTGTTTGCCCAAAAGATTGCCAGACGCATAGCCCATTACTGAACTAAGACCTGGTAGATCAGCGGAACGATTCTGATTCACTCTCTTGACCGCCTCCAATAGACCCTCAGCCGCTTCGATAATACGCTACGGATTTCATCTGGAGTTGAAATGAACACGATTATCTACCTGGATAACAATGCCACCACAGCAGTCGATCCAGCCGTATTGGAGGCAATGCTTCCCTACCTCACAACTCTTTATGGCAACCCCTCTTCCATGCATGCTTTTGGGGGGCAGGTGGGTAAGTCACTGAGGGCAGCCCGTGAGCAGGTTGCTGATCTGTTGGGCGCAGATCCCACTGAGATCCTATTCACCAGTTGTGGTAGTGAAGGCAATAACGCCGCTATCCGTGCTGCTCTCCAGGCCTTACCGGAAAGAAAGCACATCATTACCACCCAAGTTGAACATGCAGCGGTGCTGAATGTCTGTAAGCAACTGGAAAAGCAGGGGTACCGCGTCACCTATCTCTCGGTTGATAAGCAGGGCATGCTGGATCTGATGGAGCTGGAGGCTGCTCTCACCGGCGATACTGCCCTAGTTTCCACCATGGCCGCGAATAACGAGACGGGAGTTCTCTTTCCCATTGAACAGATTGGGGCATTGGCAAAAGCGTATGGGGCCATTTTCCATGTGGATGCTGTTCAGGCTGTCGGCAAAATCCCGCTCAACATGGCCACAAGCACCATTGATATGCTTACCCTCTCTGGTCACAAGCTGCATGCCCCCAAGGGGATCGGGGCGCTGTATATCCGCCGAGGTGTTCGCTTCCGCCCCCTGTTAATTGGAGGGCACCAGGAACGTGGTCGGCGCGCAGGCACAGAGAATGTTGCAGGGATCATCGCTCTGGGTAAAGCTGCTGAAATCGCTCACTCTCACCTGCAGGATGACTACGAACAACAGTTAAGGGATCGCCTTGAGGAAGGTCTGCTTGCTCAGATCCCCGATTGTGAAGTTAATGGTCACCCTGTCCAGCGCCTGCCCAACACCAGCAATCTTGGCTTCAAGTATATCGAAGGAGAAGCGATCCTGTTCTGGCTCAACCAGCATGGCATCTGTGCCTCTTCTGGATCCGCCTGTACTTCCGGCTCACTGGAACCCTCTCATGTCCTGCGGGCTATGGGTCTTCCCTACACGATTCTGCACGGCTCAATTCGCTTCAGCCTCTCCCGCTTTAATAGTCCAGCAGACATTGATCAGGTCCTGACTGTGATGCCAGAAGTTGTAGCCAAGCTCCGGGCAATTTCACCGTTTAATAGCGATGCCGAAGATTGGCTTCAGGGTCGTGAACAGGAGCTGGCTTTACACCGCTAAATCGCCTCAATCGCAGTTCAGGATCTGCTTCAACCCATTACAGATAAGGATCGGACCATGTGGGACTACAGTGAAAAGGTTTTGGAACTCTTCTACAATCCCAAAAACCAGGGGGTGATCGAGGATCAGCAGGAAGCAGGGATCCAGGTCGTGACCGGAGATGTGGGCAGTATTACCTGTGGAGATGCCCTGCGATTGCACCTCAAGATCGACGTCGCAGCCGATCGGATTCTGGATGCCAGTTTTCAAACCTTCGGATGTACCAGTGCGATTGCCTCCTCCTCTGCCTTGACCGAATTGCTCAAAGGGTTGACCCTGGATGAGGCTTTAAAAATCTCCAACCGTGAAATCGCAGCTTATCTAGGGGGGTTGCCGGAAGCCAAGATGCACTGTTCCGTCATGGGGCAGGAGGCTTTGGAAGCCGCAATTTACAAATACCGTGGCCTTGCTCTAGAAATTCACGACGAGGATGAAAGCGCTCTGCTCTGCACCTGTTTCAGTATCAGTGAAAGCAAGATCCGCCGCACCATCCGTGAAAATGGCCTCACCGAAGCTGAGCAGGTCACGAATTACATCAAAGCAGGTGGCGGCTGTGGTTCCTGTCTAGCCCAGATTGATGATCTGATTGCTGAAGTCAGAGCTGAAATGCAGCAAGAGCAGCCCAATTCAGCTAGAGATTCTGCCGATGCAATCCAGACCTCAGTGCAAAAGATCTCAGGGGCTCTGACCAATCTGCAAAAGATCACCTTGATTCAGCAGGTCATTGAAGAAGAGATCCGGCCCGTGCTCATGGCCGATGGCGGGGATGTTGAGCTCTACGACGTGGAGGGAGATCAGGTCAAAGTCCAGCTAAAAGGAGCCTGTGGATCCTGTTCCTCCAGTACCGACACCCTCAAGGTTGCAATTGAAGCACGCCTGCAAGATCGTGTTCTGCCCAGTCTAGTTGTTGAAGCTGTTTAGAAAGTGTTCATTTTCCAATGATGAAAATTACAGTTCGCCAACCCTTTTCTGTCGAGAGGGCCCCACCAACTCTCTTGGACCTGAGGATCTGAAAACCACTCTCTGTATCAGTTCTTCCCCCGACCCATTTGACTATCCCATCCCAATCACAGGAGACCGTTTCTCATGAGACAGATCGCATTTTACGGAAAAGGCGGTATTGGTAAGTCCACCACCTCCCAGAACACCATTGCTGGCTTATCGGAACTGGGTGTTCGCGTCATGATCGTAGGCTGTGACCCTAAAGCAGACTCCACCCGTTTGATGCTGCACAGTAAAGCCCAAACCACCGTTCTTCACCTGGCAGCGGATCGGGGCTCTGTAGAAGATGTAGAACTGGAAGAAGTGTTATTGACAGGCTACGGCGGTGTGCGCTGCGTCGAGTCCGGAGGTCCGGAACCGGGAGTAGGCTGTGCAGGTCGTGGCATTATCACCGCCATTAACTTTCTGGAAGAAAACGGGGCCTACGAAGATCTGGACCTGGTTAGCTATGACGTCCTGGGTGACGTGGTTTGTGGTGGATTTGCCATGCCCATTCGGGAAGGAAAAGCTCAGGAGATCTACATCGTTACCTCTGGAGAAATGATGGCCATGTATGCGGCCAATAACATTGCTCGAGGCATTTTGAAGTATGCCCACTCTGGGGGAGTGCGTCTGGGGGGTCTGATCTGCAACAGCCGCAAGGTGGACCGTGAGATCGAGCTGATTGAAAGCCTTGCAGATCGATTGAACACTCAGATGATCCACTTTGTCCCCCGCGACAACATTGTGCAGCATGCTGAACTTCGGCGCATGACTGTGATCGAGTACTCTCCAGAGTGCAACCAGGCCAATGAGTACCGTGCCCTGGCCAAGAAGATCCGGGAAAACACCAACCTGACGATCCCCACTCCCATCACCATGGATGAGCTGGAGGATCTGCTGGTGGAATTCGGCATCCTTGGCGATGACAAAGAAGTCGAGCACCTGATCGGCAAGACCGAGAAGGAGTTAGCTCCCGTTTAACGCCCAGCTCAACAAATTGGCTGTTCTAGGACGACTGATGAACTGCTGCACTAGGCGAGATCCCCCCCACTCGTCCTTCCTGATCGCTTTGCAGTCCTTCCAACCAGGTTGTGGTCATCCCGTTCTCAAGAACAGCCTCCTTCCCTCCTGCATCCCTCTACCTACCCCATTCGAGAGGATCATTATGACAACTGTTGAAGACAAGAAAAAGCTGATTGACCAGGTCCTGGAGGTTTATCCAGACAAGGCAAAGAAAAACCGGACCAAGCATCTAAATGTCTATGAAGAAGGCATGGCGGATTGTGGTGTAAAGTCCAACATCAAGTCGGTTCCTGGATCCATGACCACCCGAGGCTGTGCCTACGCCGGATCCAAAGGGGTGGTGTGGGGACCAGTGAAAGACATGATCCACATCAGTCATGGTCCTGTGGGTTGTGGCTACTACTCCTGGTCTGGTCGCCGCAATTACTACATTGGCACTACAGGTGTGGACACCTTCGGCACCATGCAATTCACCTCTGACTTCCAGGAACGTGACATTGTTTTTGGTGGTGATAAGAAACTGGGGAAATTGATCCATGAGCTGGAGGAACTCTTCCCCCTCAGCAATGGGATTTCTATTCAATCTGAATGCCCCATTGGCCTGATCGGAGATGACATTGAAGCGGTTGCCAGGAAAACCAGCAAGGAAATTAATAAGACGGTTGTCCCCGTCCGCTGTGAAGGATTCCGCGGTGTCTCGCAATCTCTGGGTCACCACATTGCCAATGATGCCATCCGAGACTGGGTATTCCCCAAAGCTAAAAAGACCGCTGAGGAGCTGGGATTTCAGTCCACTCCTTACGATGTAGCCATCATCGGTGACTACAACATTGCGGGAGACGCCTGGTCCAGCCGCATTCTTTTGGAAGAGATCGGCTTGCGGGTGATCGCCCAGTGGTCTGGTGACGGCACATTGAAGGAGATGGAACTGACTCCCCTGGTGAAGCTGAACCTGGTCCACTGTTATCGCTCCATGAACTATATTTCTCGCCACATGGAGGAGACCTATGGGATTCCCTGGATCGAGTACAACTTCTTTGGTCCCACCCAGATCGCCCAATCCCTGCGTAATATTGCTTCCCATTTTGATGAAACCATCCAGGCCAAAGCCGAGGCGGTGATTGCCAAGTACCAACCCCAGGCCGATGCTGTGATCAGCAAATTCAAGCCCCGTTTAGAAGGAAAGACCGTGGCCCTGATGGTAGGAGGCCTCCGGCCCCGCCACGTTGTCCCTGCTTTTGTTGATCTGGGGATGGAGCTGGTCAGCACTGGGTATGAGTTTGGTCATAACGATGACTACAAACGCACCGCCCATTATGTAGAAAACGGGACCGTGATCTATGATGACGTTTCCGGCTATGAGTTTGAACAACTCATTAAAGAGCTGAAGCCTGATCTGGTCGCCGCTGGAATTAAAGAGAAATATGTCTTCCAGAAAATGGCTCTTCCTTTCCGTCAGATGCACTCCTGGGATTATTCCGGCCCGTATCACGGTTATGACGGCTTTGCCATCTTTGCTAGAGATATGGATCTTTCCCTCAACAGTCCTACCTGGGATCTGATCAAAGCTCCCTGGAAATAGATGCGCTTCAAGTTACTCAATGGGGATCCTGTCTTTGTAGCCCCCCAACAGTAGAAGTAATCAATCAATCGCGATGATCGGTGATCAAGCATCAAGCGCTGTAACCTCAGGATCCCTTTGTCCTACCCCCATCCCTCAAGGAGAATTACCATGCCTCAGAATGTGGAGAATATAAAAGATCACGCAACGCTGTTCCATGAGCCGGAATATCAAACCCTATTCGCCAACAAGCGTGAGTTTGAGGGAATGGCTGCTGCCGATGAGGTCGCCCGTGTTGCTGAGTGGACCAAAACCTGGGAATACCGTGAAAAGAACTTTGAACGTCAGGCTCTTACCGTCAACCCTGCCAAAGCGTGTCAGCCCTTAGGAGCGATTCTGGCTGCGGTAGGTTTTGAAGGTACGCTTCCCTTTGTTCACGGATCTCAGGGCTGTGTGGCTTACTTCCGCACCCACTTGACCCGCCACTTCAAAGAACCCTTCTCTGCTGTGTCTTCCTCCATGACTGAAGATGCTGCTGTCTTCGGTGGGTTAAAAAACATGTTGGATGGCTTGGAAAACAGCTATGCCCTCTACAATCCCAAGATGATCGCAGTCTGCACCACCTGCATGGCGGAGGTGATCGGGGATGACCTGTATTCCTTCATCTCCAATGCCAAAACCGAAGGCAGGATCCCTACAGAGTTACCTGTGCCCTTTGCTCACACCCCCAGTTTTGTCGGATCTCATGTGACAGGCTATGACAACATGCTCAAGGGGATCCTGCAAAATCTGACTGCGGGGAAGAAAGTTGACAACACCAATGGCAAAGTTAATGTCATCCCAGGATTTGATACCTACATGGGCAACTTGCGGGAGATCAAGCGGATCTTCTCCTTGTTTGATGTCCCCTTGACGTTGCTCGCAGACAACTCCGACTATCTGGATTCTCCCAATGATGGCGAGTTCCGCATGTATCAGGGAGGCACTCCCTTAGAGGCCGCTGCAGATTCCATCAACGCTGAGGCCACCTTCTCACTTCAACGCTACACCACTGTCAAAACCCGAGCCTTTATTGAAGAGACCTGGGAACAGTCAACCCCCGTCTGCCGACCTGTAGGAATTCGGGGCACGGATGCCTTCCTGATGGAACTGTCGGAACTGACGGGCAAGCCCATCCCACGCCAGCTGGAAATCGAGCGAGGACGTGCAGTTGATGCCCTCACCGACTCCCAGGCCTGGATCCACGGCAAGCGTGTAGCTCTGTATGGTGATCCAGATCTGGTCATGGGGCTGTTGAGCTTCCTGTTAGAAGTGGGAGCCGAGCCAGTGCATATCGTGGTGACCAACAGTAACTCCGAGTTTGAAGCCGAAGCTAAAGAGTTACTGGAATCCAGTCCCTACGGTCGTGAAGCCACAGTTTGGGGTGGCAAAGATCTATGGCACATGCGCTCCTTGCTGTTTACCGAGCCCGTAGATCTGTTGATCGGCAACTCTTATGGGAAATACCTCTGGCGAGACACCCATACCCCGCTGGTGCGGATTGGCTATCCTATTTTTGATCGCCACCATCTACACCGTTACTCCATTTATGGTTATGAAGGCACGATCAACCTGCTCAACTGGATTGTCAATACGCTTCTGGATGAGTTGGACCGCAATACGATCGTTCCATCGAAGACGGATATCTCCTACGATTTGATTCGCTAGGAATGAATTTCTTCAGGCGATTGATCCACTTCCATGATTGGTCGCCTCCATCAACTCCTTTTGCAGAGTGAGGAGCTACTCATGTCCATGATCCGGATTAACGACACCACGCTCAGGGATGGTGAGCAGGCTGCAGGTGTGGCTTTTCAACTACAGGAAAAGGTCGCCATCGCAACTCTACTGGATGAAATGGGTGTACCAGAAATTGAAGTCGGTATCCCAGCTATGGGAGACGTGGAGATCGAAGCGATTCAGGCGATCCGCAGTCGGGGACTCAAGGCCGATCTACTGGGATGGAATCGTGCTGTGCGCAGGGATCTGGAAGCCTCTTTACAGGCTGGACTGCAGCGGGTCCATATCTCTGTGCCCGTGTCTGCGATTCAGATCAGCACCAAGTTTAAAGGGGACAGGCTGCGAATGATGCAGCAATTGCAGGAAAGCATTGGGTTTGCTATCGATCAAGGGTTGTGGGTCTCTGTCGGAGGGGAGGACGCTTCTCGTGCAGATCCAGGCTTTCTTGAGGAAGTTGCTCTCCTGGCCCAAGACCTGGGGGCCTCTCGGTTTCGCTTTTGCGACACGGTTGGAGTTTTAGATCCTTTCAGGACATTTGAACAGGTCAGCCGTTTGGTGCAGGCACTTAAGATTCCCGTAGAGATGCACACCCATGATGATTTGGGGATGGCTACTGCAAATGCAATGGCTGGATTGCGTGCTGGCGCAACCTCTGTCAACACTACGGTTAATGGGTTAGGGGAACGAGCCGGGAATGCTCCCCTTGAGGAAATCATCATGGCCTTAAAACAAATTGAAGGCATTGATCTGGGAATACATACTCACTGTTTACGGGAACTCTCCCTCAAAGTCATCGAGGCTTCAGGGAGTCCTCTCCCCCCCTGGAAGGCAGTAGTGGGTGACAACAGCTTTGCCCATGAGTCAGGCATCCATACAGCTGGGGTGCTGCAAGACCCAAGGACTTACGAAGCCTTTGCTCCAGAAGAAGTGGGAGGCAGACGCCAATTCGTTATCGGCAAGCATTCCGGTCGTCATCTGTTAAAGGCAGTGTTGCAAGACAAGTCACCTCAACTGAATTCAGAAGAGCACATGGCGATCCTTCAGGAAGTGCGCCGAGTGGCAATGCAACAGAAACGAGGGATCACTGTAGAGGAACTGACCCAGTTAATCAATAAAGAGGAGTTAAGTTATGCGAGTTGAAATAAAATCTTTACATCATCAAAGCCACAGAATCCTACACTCTATACGACAAGAATCACTGATGCAGATGAGAGGTTTAACTACCAGAGAAATTGTAAAACTACTACAACAAGAGGCCCTTGATTATGGCACCAGATGAACTGGAATTAGATCTCCCTCCTGCATTTGAGATCGGTGAGAAAGTTCGGGTCCGTAAACTGATTCGTAATGATGGCACCTTTCCCGGAAAGGAAATTGGTGAAACTCTTGCCAAAAAAGGAGAAGTTGGATACATCGTCTCCATAGGAACATTTCTACAAACATCCTATATCTATGCTGTCCATTTCCTGGGAACAGGATATGTAGTAGGATGCCGCAAGAAAGAACTGGAATTAGCTGGAGCGAACTGATGAAAGTTATGTTGCGACGTGCTGCAAATGGCCACCTCTTGGCCTATGTAGCAAAAAAAGATCTCGAAGAAGAGGTAGTGGCTGAGCAAGTAGAGGATCAAAACACAATCTTCACATTAGCTAATGGCTGGAAGTTAGCTGTTTTTGATCTTACTCACCCTTTGCAATTACCTCAAACCGTTGAAGCTAAACGATTAAGCGACTGAATCAATGGGGTAGAGGATACCTGCATTGCCTGTGTGGATGGCTTGAGTGGCTTTCCTGAAGCCGACAGTCTATCTAATGACGCCGATGCAACGATGTCTGATCCACCTGTTTTTAGGGATGATGTCAGTATTTATTGATCAGAAGCATCCTCAGTATCAGGTTCTTTTTCCCATATACTTCCCTGCGGGGGAAGAGATCTAACCTGATAACTCTCTTCCGGTAGTTTAAGGGACTGTGGGATTAACAAGCTGCTAGTTTTGTAGTCCAGCAGAATAGAGTTAGTAAAGCTAATGGCCAGATAAAAGATCTCAGGCTTGGGGGATTTTGTGATTTTATCTTTCCATTCTAGAGCCTCTTCTAATTTACTCTCCAATTCATTTCTGATTATTTCTGCTTTTTCAATATCAACACTATGATCAGCTGAGTCTGTATTTAATCGGCGAATTAAAGAGTCTTTCTGTTTGATTTCTGCCTCTAATATAGAGATTGTAGCTTTTAATGCATCTAGACTTGTTACAGTTGTGATGCGTTCATTAAACGAGATCTTTTCATGGAGTAAAGCAGCTTTTTCTTCATTCAGTGCAGCGACCTTCTCATTAAGCAAAGCTGCTTTTTGATTTAACGATAGTATTGCCTGCTCGTTCTCAGATAGCTTGTGTTTAAGTTCCAGATCTTTTGTTTTAAGTTGTTCGTCTTTTGCTCTGATCTGTTCGTCTTTTAATTTAATCTGTTCATCTTTTGTTTTGATCTGATCATCCTTCTCAGAAATCTTTTGAGTGAACAACCTATTCACATCACCGAGCTGCCTGGATATAGATTTGCTTCCCAGAGACGATGAGATAAGTAGGATCAAACCAAATACTGCCAGAGTACCCCAATCAAAAATTGAAAGATTAGAGTGTTCCATAAGCCACGGCAGCGCATAGACTTGGATCCAATCCTGAGCAGACATAATTGCAAACTGGTCAACATCTTGCTGATCTTACTCCAAACGAGCCAGCCGTTTCCTGTATGACCTGGCAAAGGAAACAGCCCACAAGTCAAACCTGTGAGCTGCTACCGAAAAGTGATTTTAGACTGGCTGTAAATTGGCCTTACTCAGCAACAGCAGAGACGCTGAAGCTACTGCTGGCGGCGTAACCATTCACAGAAATGTAGTATTGCCCCGTCTTTAGAGAGGGATTGCTTGATCCACTGATGACCACAGTTTCATTGCTGCCATTCAGGTAGGGGCGGAAGTCGTAAGAACTGGTGGTGGGATAGCTAGTACCGTGCTTAATATAGAGATCTGCATCACCAGTGCCAGTCATCGTCACCGTCACCTTGGATTTACCGCTGGGCACATTGATGGTGTAGTTCCGCCATTGCCCTGAAGAAACCGTCCCGGATTGGTTTAAAAGAGTCACAGGCTGGGAAGTGGACCCACCCCCTGTACTGCCCTGGGTCACAGTCGCGGTCAGAGCATAGTTTGCTGCGGAGTAACCATTAACACCAATGTAGTAACGACCGGAGCTGGGGTTGCTGATCGTAACAGTTTCTGCAGAGCCATTTAGATACGGACGCTGATCATAGCTGCTGGACGACGGTTGTGATCCTTTTTTCACGTAAAGATCGGCATCACCAGTTCCTGTCATGGCAATGCGCAATTGGGTGGCTCCCGCTGGGACGTCGATGTAGAACTGATCCCACTGACCGGAGCTAACGGAGTCGTTTCGGGTGACTCCACTAGTCAAGGCTACAGTCGATCCACCTGTTGAAGGCGTAGGAGCTGGGGTCGGGGTCGGAGCTGGAGTTGGAGTTGAGGTAGGGATAGGGGTAGGTGTCGGATTGCTGCCTCCAGAGGGCAGAGTGAAATCACGGATCACAGCCATGTGCTGCATATTTTGTGAGCCACTGTCACCCGATAGCACGGGAGATACTGCAGAGAGAGGGGAGAATACACGGCTGTCAAAAACCAGACCGTTTGGGAATGTTTGACCTACACCAGAAATCTGAACAGGCACCTCAAGTGCAGTCAACTCGGCATCCAGTAACACACGATCATAAGGTTTAGAACGACTGGCATTAGTACCGGATTTACCTTGCTGATCCACTGAGAATTTAGCCGTATTTACAACGGAACTGAGGGTACTGTATGCGGATTCAGACAAGCTACTTGTATTAAAATCACCACCAACGATCAAATAGTCGTTTGCAGGGATGTTCGCGTTAATGTAGTTTCTCAACTGTTGAGCTTCTGTATTGCGAACACCAGAACTGCTAGTCAGCAGGTGAACGCTGATGGCCCAAAGATCCTTATTGCCAGGAATGTCGATGCGGGCCCAAGCAAAATCACGGTTGCTCACGCTAGAGTCATCCCACTCACCAGCGGCAAGGATGGGGTAGCGGCTGATGATGCCATTGGGGATCTGCGCCCCACTTTCTCGATAGTAGCTAAATCCAGGACCGAAGGTGCTATTTACATAAGAACTAATGGCAGAATTAGAGTTGTCACCGTAGTTGAATTCCTGAATCAGTACGATATCAGGATCTAAACCTTCAAAAATACGGGTGCCGTGGCCAGGATCATAAGATTGGTTATTACCACTGGTGATATTGGCAGCCATAATCCGAACGACATTGGGGTTGACATCCGTCACCGCCAGAGAAGTACCTGCACTCAGATCAGTGTCCTTAGTTTCAGGAGCAAGTCCGGTTTCCGTCACCTCAACCGCAGCAAACGTTTCACTCGCTTCTGGCACCAGGGCGGTTGGTGAAGATCCTCCTCCACAACCCGCCAGAACAGCCATGAGCAGGGAAATTCCTAGGGTTTGGTAGCGGGTTGTCAGTTGGGTAGCCATCAGGTGAAGCCTCTCTGGGTAACGGTGCAGATGCGGGGTTCAACACAAGTGAACGGATCGAGAACAGATACTGCCCTTGACGCTCTTCAGAAGTAAGGTGAACACCACTTGAGCAACTGAGTAAGAAAAGATTAAGGAAGCAGCCTCAAGTGGTCAACATGAATCTCTCAATGGCTTAATCTTAGGGCAGACTTCCCTTAAACGTGAGTTAACCAGAACACCTTTGGAGATGAATTATCATAGATTTTGCTATGGGCATCTAATAGAAACCATAGATACTGCCTATGTATTGTCAGGGTACCTGAATCCAGCCTCAGCTTGGGATCCGCTCTAGCTCAGGGTTTTCTCAGGGATTTCGCTTAACCTGTCAGCTAGTAGCCAATCAAGATCCAGGTGAGGTTATGGTTAAGACGTTATGGGTAGGTTAACTAGGAATTATTGGGTTCTGGCAGCTCTGCTTCTGTTCCTTGTTCTGGGAGCTGCGGCTTGGTCCTTCACCGATCAACTTGAATGGCAGGGATCCCCCTGGAGATCGCCCTCTGTTTTTCCGCCAGGTGATGGGCAAGAAATCAGCGTCGACCAGATCCTGCAGAGATCCAGCCCTGTGATCCTGATTGATGTGCGTACCCAAGCGGAGCGCCAACAGGATGCGATCCATCCCAGTCTCTTGATTCCGGTCACCGAGATCGAGAAAGGTGCTGCGACCGAGACCTTCAAATCCTTAACCCAGACATACCAGGACTTAAATCTCGACATTGTCCTCTATTGTGCTCGGGGAGTACGTTCTGCCAGAGCCCAACGCATTCTAGCCGAGGCAGGCATCACAACCTATAGCTTAAGGGGAGGCATCACAGCGTGGCGAATTCAGATCCCCCGGGACCGGGATGCTGCTATTCTGGCGCCAATCAAGGTATCCTCGAGCCAGAGTTTGCCATCTCAACCCTATGTCTCCGCCCCGCCAGCGCTTTCAACAGGAGATCAAGCAGCCGCCCGCAGACATTAATCTGGTGAGAGCAGCTCTGTATATTGCTCAGGAGGAATATCCGCTTCTTGACCCAGAGATCTATCTGAATACTCTGAATGATTTTGCCGCCAGGGTTAAGAACCAATTGCCCTCAGAGCGTTACCCCCTTCGGTTAGTCCGCACCATTAACCAGGTGCTTTTCCAGGAGTTAGGCTTCTATGGCAATGAAAATTCCTACTACGATCCCCGCAACAGCTATTTGAATGAAGTCATTGAACGGCGCACCGGCATCCCCATTACTCTCTCGCTCATTTACCTGTATGTCGCGGAACAACTTGACTTTCCGATGGTGGGAGTTGGTATGCCAGGACACTTTCTGGTCCAACCCAAGTTCGACGAGGTGGGTATTTACGTGGATCCCTTTCACCAGGGGGAGATTTTATTTCCCGAAGACTGTCAGGCGCGGTTGGCAGAAATTTATGGTGTGCACGTAAGCATGCAGGCTCATTACCTAGCTCCTGTGTCCAATCCCCAGATCCTTTTCGCATCCTGACGAACCTGAAGCATGTGTATCTTAATCGTGGAGACCTGATCAAAGGGCAGGCTGCCGTGGAAAGGATCCTGATGCTGGATCCAGATGATCTGACCAACAATCGAGATTCTGGGTTGATTTGCTATCAGCTGGGCAAGTGGGCTCAGGCGCGGGCGTTCCTGACCAAGTATCTCCATCTTGCTCGCATCCATCCAGAACAAGCTCATCCAGATCTAGATACCATTCACCAGCTCCTTGAGCAGCTACAGGATCTGGAGGAGGATTAATCTGATCACAACCGCCCACTATAATGTGAGCGTCTGGACGGCACCTCCGAGCATCACCATGACCCCTGCTTTCTCTTATCCCATTTATGGTCCGAGTATTCATTGTCCCCATTGTCAGCAACCCATTGCCGCACTGACTTTAACCGATACCTATCTTTGCCACCGTCATGGTGCCTTTGAGGCCAATGCGGACTACCAGGAACTGGTTCACCTGCAATCAGGACGGCGATGGCGACAGTGGGATGGGCGCTGGTTTCGTCAACACACCCATGTGGATGGGATCCGGTTTGAAATCCACGAAGAACTGGATAAGTTAAGGAACTGCGGGATGCGGGCCACCCAGATCAGAGTCTCGACCAGGTATAAGACATTGCTCATGCCCTGTCTCAATCAGGGTGCTAATCGGCGAGGAGAAGATGGCGACCAGCTGAGGCTCTATGGTCTGCCGGTGGTCTTCTGCACAGATGATAAGACTTCGACCTCTGAGCAGCTCTGTCGCTGGGAAGTGATCAATTTTGAGCTCTCTCAGGAGCATGATCCGAGTTTGCGTAAACCCTCCCAATTTCAAGTTTGTGAGTAGACCATGATCGGTCGGTATCGGTTGGCTAAAATGTCCCCCGGGATTCGAGGGCTGACCTACCGCTTATGGGGGTTACCTTTGCTTCTCGGTGGCATCGGGTTCTGGCAACAGGATCAACTATTAATTATGGTTGCTGTTACCCTGGTGGTTCTCTTTACTTTGAACGGGTTGGGATGCCGACCTTCACATATCGACCTGACCTCAACCTCTTTGCATCTTGTTTTTCCGCTCTGGCAACGAGTACTACCCCTACAGACTCTCCTGCAAGTACGCCTGCTGGAATCCCTGGGTTTGAAGCAAGAGTTGGGGTGGGCAGTGCGGATCGGAGTGGGAGGATTGGGGGGCACCTTTGGGTGGCTTTGGACCCAAAAACGAGGTCTGGTGGAGGTTTACCTCTCAGCCTCTGAGGAATTGGTGCTTGTGGAGCGACAGCAGGGTTTCCCGCTCCTGATCACTCCAGAGAACTTACCGCAATTTGTCCAGGATCTAGAGCGGTTAATTGCCCAGAACGAACTCCTGAAGCGCTAGTGTCCGATCTGAGCAAGAGTAAATCTGCCAGCATCAGCTAGCGGTTATTTTGGTGCCATAATCCCTTGGGATAGCTCCTTGCCTTGAATGACATACTCTACAAAGTTTTGCAGCATTTTTAGTCCTACAAGCCCTGATTTCTCAGGGTGAAATTGCGTTGCCATCACCTGATCGCGAGCAACGGCAGCCACCACCGTTTGATGGCCATGGCGAACCGTTGCCGCGATCCAGTCAGGATCCGTGGGGACCCCATGGTAGGCATGCACAAAATAAACCCAGGGATCAACCTCAATTCCCTGCCAGAGAATGGCTTGCTGCTGGGTGAACTGCAACTGGTTCCAGCCCATGTGGGGAATCGTCAACCGGGGCTCTGCTTGAAAACGAGCCACATGACCCGCTATGATCCCAAGGCCAGCATCCTGTCCCTCTTCACTCCGATCAAACAAGAGTTGCAGGCCAATACAGATGCCTAGAAAAGGGGTTCCTTGCGCAATCGCCTTGTGCAGAGGCTCCACAAATCCCCGCCGCCGTAGCTCCTGAATGGCCGGATCGAAAGCCCCATCCCCCGGCAGAACCAGACCATCAAAACATTCTAATCCTCTGGGATCGCTGATAATTTCAACGGTGGCCCCAGCGACCTCTAGTCCCTTGCAGGCCGAATGCAGGTTGCCGGTGTCATAGTCAATCAGAGCCAGGCGAGGGGAAGCGCACATCAGAGATCAGAAGGGGTAACGTGCTGACAGAATAGCAGCTCCTGGCAGAGTCGGATCTCCTGCAAATGAACCAGCCAACGGCAGCCCTTGACCCTCCTCAAGTAAAATGTTGTTCTACAACCATTCAAAACCGACCCATGTCGAACCGTTGGGAAATCATCCGCCGCCGCAAGGCCAAGGTTGACTCCTCAGTCAATGCCGTCTATACCCGTCACTCCCGCGCCATCATGGTGGCGCCCGCAATGGGGTTCCCGATCCGGAGGCCAACTTTACCCTGCGCACTGCGATTGAGAAAGCCCGCGTTGCTGGGATGCCCAGTGACAATATCGAGCGAGCGATCAAACGGGGAGCAGGGCTGCTGGGGAGTCAGGATGCGCTCGAATCCTTCCGTTATGAGGGCTACGGTCCTGGCGGGATCGCCGTGCTTCTGGAGATCTTGACCGATAATCGCAACCGCACCGCTGCCGATGTGCGCGAAGCCTTCAGCAAGTCTGGGGGAAACCTGGGGGAAACGGGCTGTGTGAGCTGGATGTTTGATCAGAAGGGGGTTGTGCAGCTGCAAGTCGTCACGGATGAAGAGTCCCTCCTCCTGGATGTGGCGGAAGCCGGGGGAGACGATATGGCCACTCAGGGCGAAGTGGTGGAGGTGTATTGCGACTACACACTGCTGGAATCGGTGACCACGGCACTCAAAGCGGCCAACTATGAGGTGCTGGAAGCCTCGCTGCGCTGGATCCCCTCCACGGTGGTGACGGTGCAGGAAGCGGATATGGCCAAGCAGGTGCTGAAATTAATGGATCGTCTGGATGCTCTGGATGATGTCCAGAATGTTTTTGCCAACTTTGAGATCGATGATGCCTTGCTCAGTGCCATTGCCTGAGATATCCAGGAGATGCCCTGTGTCCAGTACACTAAACGATGGTTAACTTCAGAGTGCAGCTTATGGGGATCCCGGAAAAAACACATCCTGCAGTGGTTTTGCACGAGCGTTTTCGCTACCAAGGGAAAAAATACACCTTTGTGTGCCAGCGGATGCGCTTCCCCAGAGACAAGGAGGGAGAGCGGGAGTACCTGATCCACCCGGGTGGAGCCATGGTGATTCCGGTAACGGCGGAGGGATCGTTTCTTTGCTTAAGGCAATACCGCTTTGCTGTGGGCACCTACATCTACGAATTTCCGGCGGGCACTTTGGAGTTTGGGGAAGCCCCGGCTGACACGATTCAACGAGAGTTAGAAGAGGAAACCGGATATCGGGCTCATCGCTGGGATAGTCTGGGGGAGTTTTTTCTAGCTCCCGGATATTCGGATGAGGTCATGTACTGTTTTCTAGCTCGTGATCTGGAAAAGTTACCAGATCCACCCCCTCAAGATGACGACGAGGACATTACCGTTGTGGAATACACGCCTGCAGAACTGGCGCAGCTGATCATGACCACTGGCGAACTGGATGCTAAATCTATTGCCTGCTTCTACCGTGCACAAATGTTTTTAGCCAATGAACAGGTGGCAGACATGGAAGCTCTACCCGAGATCTGAGTTCATCTTTGCTGCCCGTACCGATGGAACACCGATCTATATCAGCCCTGAGAAATCCTCTGAATTCAGTGGAATCTTGTATAGCCTCAATCGATTTTTGATAAGATTAGATCAGGCTCACGGTCAATCAATCTTGACCCATATTCAAGAATAAACAGCTTGATCTCTTCTTCATTGTAAATGCAATAAGTATCTTAATTGCCTTGTGGCATAGAATCGCTAAACTCGTTTTCTTCGTTTATGCGCCAGATAATGATCTGATCAGGTGCAAACCTGAGTAACTTAACTGTGTTGAATTGCGTGCCCCGGCTAGAGAGTTTGCAGGTGCTAAAGCAGTCTCAATGGGAGAGTGTAAGTTGTCTGGGCTAGCGATCCTTGGGATCAAGAAGATTGTGAGTTCTTAGCTGCCCGCTTTGTCCTCCTGGCTACAATGGCCTCTCCGCGAGGCTTGGGCGTATAGTAAAGGGGCCACCACTCACCTGCGGATCGCCATGGCTGAAATGATCCCTGACAAGTTGCCGAGACGGGCTTCTGCCGGAGAAAAGAAGCTGTTCTCAGTTCTGCAACATCTGCCCGAAGAAGACATTGTCTACTACGAATCTCTGGTGGATGATCGCTACCCTGACTTTTTGCTGATCTGTCCGCAACTGGGCCTGCTGGTGATCGAGGTCAAGGGATGGCGATTGGGGGATATCCTGGCGGCGGATGCCCAAACGATCAAAGTGCGGGAGTTTGGGAAAGAGGTGGGTCATCCGCATCCCTTTATGCAGGCACGGGACTACTGGATGTCGCTGGTGAGCCACTGCCAGGAGGATGTGCTGGGAAAGCGGTTGTTGCAGAAGGATGATCATGGCAACGCCCTATTTTTGTTTCCCTTTGGTCATGTGGTGGTCTTCCCCTATATTGCGTCTGAGCAGCTGCAGGAGCATCCCCAAATGGGTCCTGTGTTTCCTCTGCAACGGGTGGTGACCCGCGATCAGTTGGAACAGTGGCAGGAGGATGAATTTACGCCTGACTTGCTCACCGCCGCCATCAAGACCTACTTTGATCCCTTCTGGGAGATCAACCCGCTGACCTTAATGCAGACCAAGATCCTGCGAGCTATTGCTCACCCAGAAATCCGGATCCAGGGGTATGGAAGTGGGCCGCCCTCAGATCAGACCCTGGAAGCTCAGGAAGGGGATGAAGATCTGGTGGATCTGAAGATCCTGGATTTGAAGCAGGAACAAAATGCCCGCCATATCGGTTCAGGACACCGCATCATCTATGGAGTCGCCGGATCGGGGAAAACAATTCTGCTGGTGGCACGGGCCAAAATTCTGAGTAAACAGGATTCCCAAACTCGCATTCTGGTTCTCTGCTATAACGTCACCCTGTCTGCCTATCTGAAATCGGTGCTGGCAGACTGTACCAATAATGTGTTTGTCTTTCACTTCGACGGGTGGGCCAAGCACAATTCCACGTCACGCAAGCGGGAAGAATCGGACGAAGCCCTGGGTGAACGTCTCCTAACAGCCCTTCAGAATGGGCAAGCCTCGGATAGCCGTCGCTATGATGCGGTGCTGGTGGATGAAGCTCAGGACTTTGAACCCGTCTGGTTTAAGTGTGTTCTGGAGGCGATGCAGGAACCAGAGGATGGGGATCTGGTGATCGTCGGAGATGGCAACCAGAGTCTGCACCGCCGCAACAAGATCAACTGGAAACAACTGGGGATCAAGGCCCAGGGGCGGACCATTTCTGCCAAGTTTGATCTGGATAAAAACTACCGCAATACCCGTCAGATCATAGAACTGGCCAGTGTCTTTGCCTCGACCGATCCTGAAGACCATGAGCCGGAGGAAAGCATCCGGTCTTTGCAGGTGGATCCAGAAAAATGCAAGCGATCTGGTCCGCAACCCCGACTGGTGCGAGCTGCGAATAAAACGGAGGAATGTAAGCGGGTGCTGCGGATCATTCAGGATCTGACCCAGGGGCGCTGGTTTGGGCAAACGGTTAAGCCCCTGCAGCCGGAGCAGATCGCCATCTTTTATCCCCGTCTCAGCCGCCGCAATGAAGATATGTTCCGTGCCTTTCTTAAAAAATGAACGAGGCCATTGCTCCAGTCACCTGGCTGACGGATAAAGGCAATCCGCAGTCGAAAACAAAAGTTGCCGAGAAATCGATCAAAGTTCAAACGATTCATTCGGCTAAAGGATTGCAGTACAAGGCGGTGATTCTGTTATGGGGAGATGATCTGCCTTCACCCTTTGAGGATGCGGATGAACAGGTGGAGCGACAACTTTTTTATGTGGCACTGACGCGACCTGAAGATTATCTGGCGATCAGTTATTCTGGATCCTCTAGCTTTATTCAGGAGATTGAACAGTCTGGTAAAGCCGAGGTGGAATGATCTAGAGCCACTCTTCTAGCCGCCCTAACTGATCACGAAACCCGAAGGTTAGTTCCTGGTACCAATCCCGCACCTGCAGTTGATCTACGGCTTTACGTAAAGCGGCCTGGCTGCGAAGTACGGGAGCCTGCACCTGGCTGGAAACATTTTCCTGAGCGGCAATTTGCTCAAACATGGCCAGCTCAGTTTGCAGATATAAAATTAAATTGGCCACATCCTGAGGATGCGGGTAGCGATCTGAGTTTGATGGGGGGAAAGCAGTCATAAGATCATCCACTCTCAACACTTGATCAGTATCATAATTAACTTCTAGCAACCACCGAATTGCCTTAAAGTCTAAATGTATCCTGGGCATAAAGTTTTATTTCCAGTCTCCGAGTGAAAGGTTTTCTTAGGTAAAGATATATACAGGCGCAAATCTGTTGCGGGGTCGGCTGAGCGTCTTTCTCTGTTAGGAGTCTGTCGTTATTATGCCCGTGTCGTCAATGATCAAGCCCCTTGAGTGCATCTGGGTGGGTCCCCAGGATCCCGTGCAAAAGGTTGCTGAGCAGTTACAGCAGCTTCAGCAGTCCTGGGCTCTGGTGGGTTCTTCTGTTCAGCCGTTGGGAATCGTGACGGTCCAGGATTTATTGAGTGCAATTCTGTCACCAGGGTCGCCTTCTGTGATCACGGTGGAACAGGTGATGTCTGGCATGCCTGCAATGGTACCTCTGTCTGAATGTCAGGATCCTGAGACAGTGCTGCAGCGATGGGAGGAAGGCCCTCTACCGTTTGTACCTGTGCAAAATCAGAGGGGTGAGGTGGTGGGGGTGGTCACTCAGGATCATCTCCAGAAAGCTGTGATCAAGCAATATCGTCAGGTGACGCAGAGCACCGAATTCTATTTCCAGCGGTTTTACAAAGCTTTTCAGCAATCTTTTCAACTGATCACTATTCTCACTCCTGAGGGCACCGTCCTGGAGGATAATCAGACCGCACTGGAGTTTTGTCAACTACATTTGACTGATGTCATTGGTCTCCCCTTTTGGGAGCTGCCCTGCTGGAATTTTGCTCCCGAGGTGCAGCGGTCTCTACAATCAGCAATCGCTGCTGCCGCCAAAGGAAAGACCATCCATCAGGAAGCTACAATTCAAGCCCCTGATCGGTCAGAGATCACCATCGATTTTTCTCTCAAGCCACTCTGCAATGCCGAGGGAAAAATTGAATACTTACTGGCAGAAGGGCACAATATTTCTCAACTTAAAAGTGTGGAGCAGCAGTTGCACCTTAAAACAGGGCAGGAACAATCCCTAAACAAGGTGGTGCAAGCGATCCGGAGTTCTCTAGATCTGGATCAGATCTTCATCCTGGCAGCGAATGAGATCAGTCAGTTGCTGCAGGTTGAAGTTAATATTGTTCAATACATGCCAGAGGAACAGGGCTGGCGGCATCGAATCTGCCGGAAGCTAGATCAGGTGGTTCTGGAAAAACTTGATCTTCTCATCCCTGATGCGGATAATCCCTTTGCTGCTCGGCTGAAACAAAAACAGATGGTAGTGGTTGACAGGACAGAAACCATTACGGATCCGGTGAATACCTCTCTGAAAGAAGATTTTCCAGGGGCCTGGCTATTAATTCCGATTGCGGTTGCAGATCAAGTATGGGGAAGTCTTTCGTTAGCTCGAAATCATACCTGCCACTGGACGGAAACCGACATTGATCTGGGCCAACGGGTTGCCGAGCACCTGGGGATGGCGATCCATCAGGCACAGTTGTATCAGCAGCGGTTGCAGGAACTGCTGGCACGGCAGCGGGTAGAGCTGACCTTAAAAGAGTCGGAAATGCGGTTGCAGCAGATCCTTGATAGTGCTCAAGCCACCATTGTGGGCTTTCAGGTGTTTGCCGATGGCCAGTGGAATTACCTTTGCTACCTCTCAGGGATCAGAACAGGTTTATGGCTTTAGTCCCGAGGAGTTTATTGCAGATAAATATCTCTGGGATACCCGTGTTCCTCCTGAAGATAGACTGCAAGCATCCATTCGCCACCGTTTAGAGGATATCTGGGCAGAACGCCCTGTCAAGACTGTGCATCGTTTTCTTCACAAAGATAACTCCCTGCGCTGGATCCACTGCACAATGGTTCCCCGCCGCAATGAGGCTCAACACTGCTGGTATGTAACGGCTGTAGGTGTCGATATCACTGAACAAAAGCTGTTGGAAGAAAATCTGCGCCGCTATGAACGCATTGTCTCGGCCACGGCTGATGGCATCTCACTCGTGGACAATTCCTATACTTACCAACTCATCAACGAGACCTATCTGTGCTGGAACCTGAAGCACCGCGATCAAATTGTGGGTCATACCGTTGCAGACTTGTTGGGGGAAGAACCCTTCACACGCTTTGTGAAGCCTAATTTTGATCGCTGTCTACAAGGGGAAGTCGTCACCTATGAAGAATGGTTTGAGTTTCCTGGAGTCGGTCAAAAGTTTGTCAGCGCAACCTATAGTCCCTACCGTGATCCAAAGGGTACCATCTCCGGAATCGTCGCCTCCACTCGCGATCTAACCTCGCTAAAACGCACTGAACAAGCTCTATTTGAATCACAACTGCAATATCTGCATTTAGTCAATGCGGTTCAGGGAATCGTTTGGGAAGCGGATCCCGTTACCTTGCAATTCACCTTTGTCAGTGCCCAAGCAGAGAAGATTTTAGGCTATCCTGTCAGCCAGTGGTTAGAGGAAAACTTCTGGATTGATCATATTCATCCCGAAGATCGAGAGGCAGCCATTGCCAATTGTCAAACATGCATCCAAGCACTTGAGCCTCACTCCTTTGAGTACCGCATGATCAGTGCCGATGGAAAGGAAGTATGGCTCTACGATACCGTCAACATTACATTTGAAGAAAGTAAACCAGGTAAGCTTCAGGGGCTGATGGTTGACATTACCGACCGAAAGCTAGCCGATGCATCCCTCAGAGACTACCAGCAAATGATCCAGCAGGTGGCAGACTCCACTCTCGCTATTCTCTACATCTACGATTTGCTTGAAAACCGCAATGTTTTTGTCAATTCTCAGATCGAGGCGGTGTTGGGCTACTCCCCTGCGGAGATTCAGGTGATCGGCAGCTCTCTGATGCCCAGCTTGATTCACCCCGATGACTTACCCCAGGCCCTGACCCTTCAAGATCGCTGTTGTCAAGCAACCACCGATGAAGTCCTCCCGATTGAATATCGCATGCGGCATAAAGATGGCAGCTACCGCTGGCTACTCAGCCGTGATCGTGTGATTAAACGCACAGCCAACGGGGATCCCTGGCAGATCCTGGGAGTCGCTACCGATATTACCCACCAGAAACAGTTGCAAGACCAACTCGCTGCACAGTTAGAGCGGGAACATCTACTGGCTAGTATTTCTCAGCGGATCCGTCAGACTCTGGATTTGAGCGAGATCTTGCTGACGGCAGTGCATGAAGTCCGGCAGCTACTCAAAACAGAGCGGGTGGTCCTTTATCGGCTCGAGACGGACGGAACAGGCACCATTGTAGCGGAGTCAGTGGAGCCAGGAACCATGCCCTTACTGGGTATGATCATTGAAGATTCCTGCTTCCGGAACCACTGGTATTTGGCCTACCAACAAGGCCGGATCAGTCAAATTAATGATATTGAAACCGCAGCCATTCAAGCCTGTCATGGGGAGTTATTACGCCGTTGTCAGGTGCGAGCCAATCTGGTGGTGCCGATTCTGCAGGGAGAACGTCTCTGGGGATTGCTAATTGCCCACCATTGTAGTGAACCCAAAGTGTGGCAACCCTGGACGGCAAAACTGATGCAACGTATTGCCAGCCAGCTGGGGATCGCGATCCAACAGGCAGAGATTTACAGCCAGCTGCAGCAAAGTGAAAGGTACAACCGAGCCCTGGTGGATGCTATCCCTGATCTCCTGCTACGGGTTAAACGAGATGGGACTCGCACGTTCATTAAATTCGGATCGGATTACGGAGATCAGGTGAAACTCTACCATCAGAAGACATGACCCTAGGAACCTCGATTCTGGATACCTTACCTTCCCAACTGGCTCAGCAACGCATGGCAGCTATCAAACAGGCCCTGGACACCTGTCAAATTAAGGTTTACGAACAGGTGCTCAGCTTTCAGGATCGGCACCAATTCGAGGAAGTACGGGTGATTCCTTACAATCCCGATGAGGTTCTGATCATTGTCCGCGACATTACGGAGCGAAAACTGGTCGAAGCTCAAATGGAAGCGGCCCGTCAGCAGGCGGAAGCGGCCAATACGGCTAAGAGTCAGTTCTTGGCCACCATGAGCCATGAGATCCGGACCCCCCTGAATGCGGTCCTGGGGATGATCAGCCTGCTGGAACAAAGTTCCTTAACCGTTGAGCAGCGACAGCTGGTGAGGACGATTCGCAACGGTGGGGAAGTATTGCTGGCGATCATCACTGATCTGCTGGACTTTTCACGCATCGAAGCCGGACGTCTGGAACTGAGCTCAGAACCTCTGGAGGTGCGGCCTACTGTAGAATCGGTGCTCGCACTCTTTGCAGCCAAGCTGGCGGAGAAACAATTACAGCTATCCCTGCAGGTGGATCCTCAGGTTCCCCTCTGGATCCGGGGCGATGCCCAACGGCTGCAACAGATCCTGATCAACCTGCTCAGTAATGCTCTCAAGTTTACCGAGCGAGGATCGATCACGGTAACTTTGAGCGCAAAACCATTGGCGTCCCAACCCCAAACTTGTGAGATCTGTTTTCAGGTACAGGATACGGGAGTGGGGATTGCTCCTGACAAAATCGATCTCATTTTTCAGCCGTTTCAGCAGGGAGACAGTTCCATCAGTCGTCGCTATGGCGGCACAGGTCTGGGGCTCTCCATCTGTCGGCACCTGTGTGAATTGATGGGGGGAATCATCACTTTTGAAAGCCAACAGGGCCTGGGATCAACTTTCTCCTTGACGGTGCCCGCTGAGATCGTTCCTCCTCCCCGATCGCCTGAACTGACTGCAGCACATCTAGCCTCAGCGGTGCCTTCTCCCTCTTCGCTGTTAGCACTGCGCCTCCCCCTGCAGATCCTGGTGGTGGAAGATAATCCTGTGAATCAGACGGTGGCAGAGGCTCTGCTGCGTTGCCTGGGATACCAGCCCACTCAGGTGAGTCATGGGGTCGAAGCCCTGACGGCACTCGAACAACACAACTATGATGTGGTTTTCATGGATGTGGAAATGCCGGAGATGGATGGTCTGACCGCGACCCGTCTGATCCGCCACCATTTTGGGCATGCTGTTTACATCATTGGCATGAGTGCGGCAGCCTTTCCCGAATCGCGGCAACGGGCCCTAGAGTCAGGCATGAATGATTACCTCACCAAGCCGATTCAGTTGCATACCCTGTCCGCAGCATTGCAGCAAAGCACGACATCGATCACTGATATCCTTGCCGGAGAACCTGCCCTCACCCTTGATCCTCAGGTGCTGATCACCTTAAAAACTGTTCTGGGGGCGCAGGCTGCCGAGGTGATCCCGCGGATGTTGCAGGCATTTGTGCGGGATACAACCCAACGGTTGCAGGACATGGCTCAGGCCTGTGCCCAGGAGGATTGGGAGCGGCTGCGCAAACTAGCTCACGGGCTCAAGGGGACCAGCAGTCAGCTAGGGGCTCAAAAACTCTACAAGCTGGCTCAGGATCTGGAAGCGGGATGTCGTATTCCTCTGCCCGATCAACACCTGCAAACGGTCCTGCAGCAGATCCACAGCGAATTCACCCTTGTAATCCAGGCCCTTGAGCAGGAGATCCCTTGAATGACACTCACCCCACCTCTGGCTGCCCCTCTGATTCTGGTTGCCGATGATGATCCGCTGCTGGCGGAAGTCGTAGGGCCAATCCTCAGTCAAGAGGGATATCGCACCTCGATTGCCCGCAATGGGGCTGAATGTCTGCGCAAGGTGGAGGAAGAACTTCCCCAACTGATCCTGCTGGATGCAGTCATGCCGGATCCTGATGGGTTTGACTGTTGCCGTCAGATCCGCGCTCTGGAGGCAGGATCCACGATTCCCATTCTGATGATCACTCACCTGGAAGATAACGAGTCTGTGAACCGCGCCTTTGAGGCAGGGGCCACCGATTACATCCAGAAGCCCTTGCACTGGGGGGTTTTGAAACAACGGATCCGACGTCTCCTCCAGGCCCACCGTGACTGGCAGGAAAAACACAGCTGATTCAGGAACTGGATTTTCAGGTGAAAGTGCGGAATACTGAATTGCGAACGGCCATAGAGTTTGAACAACTCCTGCGGGTGATTACCGATAAAGTCCGCAGCAGCCTGCAGGAAGAAGAAGTGTTGGCCACTGCCGTACAAGAGCTTACTCAGGGTCTGGGACTGGGCTATTGCAAGGTGGCGATGCCGAACTCAGATGGCCAAACCTACCAGATTGGTTATGAACATCAGGGGTATCTCAACTTTTTATTGCCCAATGACAACCTGACTCTAAATCTAGAGATCTGGCCTCAACTGCAACGGGGAGAAACCATTCTCTACTCTCGCCCATTGTCAGACAGACAAAAGATCACCGTGCTGTGTTGCCCCCTGCTCGATAATGCAGAGTTCCTGGGCTTTCTGAGTTTAATTCGCTCCCCAGAGCACAGCTTCAATCATCTGGAGGTGCGGCTGGCAGAACAGGTCGCCAATCAATGCATAATCGGGATCAGGCAGTCCCGCCTCCACCAGGCCACGCTGCAGCAGGTTTCCCAGCTGGCGGAGTTAAACCAGCTCAAAGATGAATTTGTGCATCTGGTATCCCATGAACTGCGCACCCCCCTCACCAATATGAAAATGGCCCTGAAAATGCTGGAGACAGTTGATTACAACGAACGGCAACAACGCTATTTCCGCATTCTGCAGTCTGAATGGCAACGGGAATTGGAACTGGTCAATGATCTTCTGGATCTGCAGTCACTGGAGTCCGGCACCCATCACCTGCATCTGGATACGATTTCCCTGAACGAATGGATTCAGCCTTTCCTGGAGCCCTTCCTTATCCGGTTTCAAGAACGACAACAGGTTCTGCGCTTATCTCTACCTGCTCAAGAGTTCCACTTCACCACCGATGTCAAATTGTTGAGTCGTATCCTGGCAGAATTGTTGAACAATGCCTGTAAATACACCCCAAAAGGGGAAACCGTGAACCTGATCATTATGCCCAACTTCCCCTATGTCCAGATTCAAGTCAGCAACAGTGGGGTTGAGATCCCTGCCGAGCATCTGCCGCGCATTTTTGATAAGTTTTACCGGATCACTCAGCTGGATCGGGATCATCAAGGCGGAACCGGGTTAGGCTTAGCCCTGGTAAAAACAGTGGTGGATCATTTACAGGGTCAACTGCAGGTGGAAAGCAACCAGAGAATCACAACCTTTTCAATTGTGTTGCCTTCCTTGTACTACTCAGAAGTCCAGACCTGCCCTGCTACGGCAAGCTGCGCCTAGATTGCGGTCGATCATGCAGAGGCGGCTATATTCGTATAGTATAATATTAAGAATTGATGTCCTTTCTGCTTTTCTTTCCTGCTATGGTTTCGTCACAAGTTAAAGGTGAGTCTTTATTGACGTCAATTTTTCCTCAGGGGCTGTCTCGAGTCGCCGAGTATTTTAAGGTGCTGTCGGAGGTCAGTCGCCTGCAGATCCTTTGTGCCCTCAAAGAAAAGGCCCTGAATGTAACCGAGATTATGGCGGCCACCCAGATGGGTCAGGCCAATGTCTCCAAACACCTGAAGATTCTGACGCAGGCAGGCATTGTCAGTCGTCATCCTCAGGGGGTGAGCGTCTACTACAGGATCAGTAATCCTGCGATTTTCGATATCTGTGAGGTGGTCTGCGATCAGATCCTGATGCAACACCATGAGCAATCCCAGCATTTGGGACAACTCCCATTCCGCTCCTGATCTGCGGTTGTCCCTCTAGGTGGGGATCAACTGAGCCCGACAGGCATCCACAAATTGACGCGCACTCCGTCCGGAAAAGCCATTTTGTTGTTGTGCCCAGGCCACAGCCTGCTGTTTCAGTTGCGCCGGATCCACCTCCAGCTGTGCCCACTTGCTGAGTTGTAAGACAGTCTCTAGATACTCCGCCTGATTAAAGGGTGAGAAGGACAGGGTGAGGCCAAACCGATCCCCCAACGAGAGCCGTTCCTGAACCGTGTCCCAGGCATGCACTTCTTCATTTGCAGGATCAGGACGGTCACGAAAAAATTCTCGAATCAGATGACGGCGATTACTGGTGGCGTAAACACGAACATTGGCAGGTTGAGCCGTAATATCTCCCTCCAGCAAGACCTTCAGCTGTTTAAACTCCACCTCATCCGTTTCAAAAGAGAGATCATCGACAAACAAAATAAAGGTCTGACTACGACTCTGCAACGCCGTCAGAATGTCAGGTAAGCGCAGCAGATCGGTGCGATTTAGTTCTAGTAGCCGCAACCCCCGATCCCCGTACTGATGCAGCAGTGCCTTCACTAGGGATGATTTGCCTGTGCCCCGGGCCCCATAGAGCAGGACATGCAGGGCGGGTAGCCGCGCCAGAAGAGCTTCCGTATTTTCACAGAGTAATTTTCGCTGTCGTGGGTAGCCGTACAACTGTGCCATCGCCACCGGATCGGGATGGGGGATCCCCTGCAGTTGACCGTTTGCCCAGCGAAAGGCACGAAACTGAGCACAGAGTCCGACCCCCTGATTTCGGTAGGTCTGAGCCAGTTGGGTCAAGGTTTCTCCCCAGTCCGGTGCATCCTCCGGATCCCAGTCCTGAGAAGTAACCGCAGAGGATCCTGCCCACCACACCTGAATTCCCAGGGTAAGCACTCTGGATTGGATGATGCTCTCCCCCCTGGCCAATTGCTGGAGAGCCCGCAGATCCTTTTGCGCTGCTTGGATCAGGGGGTCTGGAAGGTGAGATAAAGGGTGCAGAGCCGCCGCCCGACTGAAGGGATTATCATCCCAACGGATCTGTTGCACTAGAAATTGAGTCCAGCTGAGCTGCTCTGTTGCCTGAGCGTGGAATAGCTGTCCGTACTGCCGCAAAATTACGGGAACTGCCGGGATGGGATCCCGACTCAGAAGCTCCAGCAATCTCCCCCAGTTTTCGCCAATGGGATGTTGAAGGACATTCTGGAACAGCAACAATCCGGCGGCAGCTTCAGAGAGTGCCTGAAGATCGGGATCATGCATGACTTAAAACCCACCTGGAGCATCGGTCTGAGCAGGGAGAAGCGGAAGCAGCAGCTGGGAGGGGGTTTGGCCCCCGGTCTGAACGGTGATCGTGATCGGACGTGCTTCGATCAATCTGGTGGTGGCCGCGCCTGCGCCCGTGCCGGGATTAAGAGCATAGGCCGGAAAAGCAGCAGCACTGAGGCTGAGTCGCAAAGCATGCCCGGTGGGGATCTGGATGGATGTGGACTGGAACTGCAAGCGCAGAGGGGTGGGTGTGGTCTGGTTTACCCGAGCATAGGCCTGGGTTAGATTAAAGATCCCCTCCGGACGCACCTCCGAAAGCACGGCACTGATATCAAAGCTGGGGGCGTCAGCGGAGCAATAGAGGAGAAGCTCACAGGATCCCAGTAGCTTTAGAAACGTGGGCAGGGGATCGGTGGTATAGGTGAGAACATCAGTGCGGCAGTCCAGATGACTGCGATCCCCGGATCCGGCAGGAATGGCCATATTCCCTCCCAGGGAAGGCACAGGTCGCCAGGGATCATGCACAAAAACATCAGGAGGACAGCGTTCGGGCGTAGTGGTGATCAGCTGTCCTTCAGATTCACTGACTCCTGCCAGTCCACTCCCTTTAAGAAAGTACGTTCGGGAAGTCGTCCACGGCCAGGCAGGAAAACATTGCCAGTGGTTCCGGCCCATTTCGAACAGTTGGACAGGAGCCTCCTGAAGAATACCGGTGTCAATTCCCTTCAGCAGCTGATCAAACCAGCGCACCTGCAGCCGATCCACAGGACTGACTGCTTCCGGCCCATAATCAATCGCGCCCAAGCGTCGCCCCCAGGGAAGGTGGGGCCAGGGACCGATCAGCAATCGCTGCGGCTGCTGACATTGGTCCACCATGGCTCGATAGAGGGCCAGAGTTCCCCGTAAATAGCTATCATGCCAGCCCCCAATATGGAGCATGGGTAGATCCAGGTCCTGGAGATAACTGGAGGGGGAGAGGGCTTTCCAGTAGTTGGCATCGGGATCGGGGTGATCGAGCCAGTCAAAGTAAAAAGACGCCGGAGGATAGGCTTCCAGCCAGTCGGGACGGCTGGGGATCGCACTGGTGAGGGGCAACTGGCGGGATGCGGCCACAAGCTTCTGGTGCATGGCCTGATCCTGTCGCAGGCGGGCGGTTTCTGCCGACAGTTGCAGAGCCCAGCTCAACTTGCTTTGCAGGCAAAAGGCTCCCCCTTCGTACACCATCTCGTGCAGGTGATAGGGCAGCATAGCGGGGCAAATCGCTTTCAGGGGTGCCGGACGGGTACTGGCTGCATAGAGTTGGGTCGCCCCCTGATAAGAGAAGCCATACATCCCCACCCCACCATTACTGCCAGGCAAGCCCGCAGCCCAATACACACTGTCTTCCCCATCGGCAACTTCTGAGGCAAAGGGATAAAACGCGCCCTCAGAGGTACCGCGACCCCGCACATCCTGGATCACGACAATGTAGCCCTGGGCCGCATACCAGCGGGGATGGGCGTAGACCACCGTGGAAGCAATGCTGCGTCCGTAGGGTTGCCGCATCAGCAGAACGGGAAAGGATCCCGCAGCATCTGGTGCATAGACATCGGCATCCAGACGCACTCCATCACGGGTCTGCATGGACAGGGTCGTCTTCGCTTGCACTGACAGCATCAGCTGGTGAACCTGGATAGCCGATCTAGGCAGACTCAGGCTTAGGCAGAGAATGGGGATGCAGCAGCAGCTCATTTGTGGAACGGCGCTCCACCATCTCGGCTGTGATCAGGCAGCGTTTAATGTCTTTACGGGAGGGAATTTCATACATCACTTCCAGCATCAATTCCTCTACCACTTGGCGCAATGCCCGTGCCCCTGTCTTGCGTTTATAGGCTTCACGGGCAATGGCAGAGATAGCCGCCGGTTCAAACTCCAGATCCACCCCGTCCATCTTGATCAGCTTTTTGGCCTGCTTGATGATCGCATTCTTAGGTTCGGTGAGAATCACCTCCAGTGCCTTTTCATCTAGCGGCTCGAGGGTGGCAATTACTGGGAGTCGGCCTGTGAATTCCGGAATCATGCCATACTTCACCAAATCATCTGGCTCTAGCTGACGCAGGGCATGGGCCGCCCGTTGCTCTCGGGATACCACTGAGGTGTCGGAGGGCTGAATGAAGCCCATAGACTTCTTACCCGTGCGCTGCTCGATCACCTTCTCCAGACCCACAAAGGCGCCACCACAGATAAAGAGGATGTTCGAGGTGTCGATCTGGATGCAATCTTGATAGGGATGCTTGCGTCCCCCCTGAGGTGGCACATTGGCGACCGTGCCCTCCAGCATTTTCAAGAGGGCCTGCTGTACACCTTCTCCAGAAACATCGCGAGTAATGGAGGGGTTTTCACTCTTGCGCGCCACCTTGTCAATTTCATCAATGTAGATGATCCCTCGCTGGGCTTCCTCCACGTCAAGATCGGCAACCTGGAGCAGACGCAGCAAAATGTTTTCGACGTCTTCACCCACATATCCGGCTTCCGTCAGCGTTGTGGCGTCGGCAACCGCGAAAGGCACTTCCAGCATCCGCGCCAGGGTTTCGGCCAGCAGGGTTTTTCCTGAACCCGTCGGACCAATGATCAGGATGTTGGACTTATGCAGTTCAGTATCGTCCTCCGCCTGCTCTGTAGAGGCATTCAGACGCTTGTAGTGGTTGTAGACTGCCACCGAGAGGACTTTCTTGGCCTGATCCTGCCCCACTACATATTGATCAAGATAGCGGCGGATATCACGGGGTTTGGGAAGCTGCGCCAGAGAGGGAAGGGTGCGGGAAGACTTCTTGTTGTTGGACTCCCGGCGGGGGGCAGGAGCGGAAGGAGGTTGGTTAGTGGTGTTGCCGTCGTAAAGCTCCTCATCCAGGATCTCATTGCAAAGATCCACGCATTCATCGCAAATGTAGACTCCGGGGCCTGCAATCAGCTTGCGCACCTGCTCCTGAGACTTACCGCAAAAAGAACACTTTAGATGGGAATCGTACTTCGGCATGCATCCTCTCTCGCCACTAAGGCTACCATCTTGCCTGGGGTCTACACCCTCTTTACTAGCACGCTGCTTAGCAAATCCATCCAGACATTGCCCACATTTAACTAGGTGCGCAGGTGCTCACTTAATCTAACATTAGCGGATGGGCAGTGTGGCAGCACTAGCCATAATCTTCTTTTCAGGGATCCTGCTCCCTAGGACTCACACTCACTGGCAGATCCAGATCCATCAACCAGGGGTTTCAGGGAAGGAGAATTCCGTCCGAGCTCGGCCGGGTCATCTCTTGGTCTGACTGAACTGGCTAGGGTTTCCCAAACCTGCCATACTAAAAATCGATTATGGAGTCCGGTCTGCATCGATAAGAAGGTTAAACCCTCAGCCCCTTTACTTGGCTGTAACCTGCTGGTGCTACCTCTCCCCTAGTTTTCCAGATCCCTCAGATCATTCGTTCCATCTTCGGCAGCTATGTATACCCTTGAAGTTATGCTCAGAGGCAATCCTGCCCCTTTAGCCATCCAGCGTAAAGAAGAGAACTCTGCTCTAGCTCTCTATCAGGAGATCGTGGCAGCGATCAAGCAGAGCACTCCGCTCATCGTGGAGCTAACCTGCGATAAAACTGGGCGGCAGCTGTCTGTCCTGACTCAAGAAATTGCTGCAGTCCAGATTGCTTCTAAAGATGGAGCCACCCAAACGCTGAGCCGCCCAGGATTTGTGGCTGGGAGTTAGGGCTGTTGAAACAGACCTATCGGCAGGGATTAAAGTCTCCGCTGGCGATTGATATCCAGAACTTGACCTTTGCCTGGCCCGGCCAGGCTCCGATTCTGCGCTCCTGTTGCCTTCAGATTCCCAGAGGACAGCTGTGGATGTTACTGGGACCCAATGGCAGTGGTAAATCTACTCTCCTGCGGCATTTAGTGGGGATTCTGCCTCCCCCTGCACCAGAGATGGTGTGGGTGGATCCTCCCGTAGGTGTGGTTTTTCAGAACCCGGATCATCAGCTGGTGATGCCAACGGTGGGGGCAGATGTGGCCTTCAGTCTGGCAGCAGAACCCCTATCCCTTTTAGATATTCGCCAGCGAGTTGAGGATGCCCTCTCCCGTGTGGGACTGCTAGAAGTGATGCACCGCCCGATCCATAGCCTCAGTGGAGGACAAAAACAACGGGTGGCGGTAGCGGGCGCTCTGGCCCGGCAAAGTCAGGTGTTGCTTCTGGATGAACCCACCGCGCTCCTGGATCCCGACAGCCAGATGGAACTGATCCGTCAGGTGCGACAGCTGGTGGATCAAGAACGCATCACTGCCCTCTGGATTACCCACCGTCTGGAGGAGCTGGACTGGTCCGATGGGGCCCTCTTGCTAGCCCAGGGGCAGGTGGTGGATCGGGGCGCACCCCAGCGGATCCGGCAGGGGTTAGAAAAAATCCTGGAGTCACAGGTGGACGCATAAATTTTCACGGTCAGAGTTGTTGTTACTGAATGAGGTCAAGGGGACAACGCACTATACCGTAGGGATGAATGCTTAAATAATTGACTAAAATAAGATGTAGTACTGGTGAATTCGATTAGCTTGCTTAGAGAGCGCATAGGAGAATTGCGATGGGACTGTCCGAATTGATCAGCAAAGAACTGGAAAATGCTCGCAGCATTTGCTCTGAGTATGGGGAAGGTGATCCCCACTGCCGTGCTGCCTGGGATGCTGTGGAAGAGGTGTTAGCCGCCCGCAGCCACCAGCCCCATCAGCCCAACAGCCTGGAACAGCACTGTGCCGAGAACCCTGATGCGATTGAGTGCCGCGTCTACGACAACTAACTGCCTCTAAGTCATCAGCAGCCTCGTTATCCTCTTCACAACACTTCCCCGCCCTTGACCAGCGGGGTTTCTTATCTATCCCTTGTCCCTGCTCTATGCCTGACCGGGGAAAACTGATATGAGACCGATCCAGATTTTGTCGTAAGGTAAAACAGGGTAGGCAGTTAAAATCTGTTGCTGATCCGCTGGTGCTACGTCGTGATTTAACACAGGGCAGGCCATGCTACTGATTGGTTCAGGCAATAAATTCATCTCTGATCTGGAGAAAGCGGGCGCACTTGGAATCAAGGTGCCTCCAGAGGGCGGATCCGAAAGCCATTACCGTCGCCGATTGCGGGGAGCTGGGTACACCGTCACGACCATGTCTGCCAAGGGATTGGGGGATCTCTCCAGTTTCCTGACTCGTCCCCATGGGGTGCGGCCACCGCATCTGGGTAAGCGTACGGTAGGACACACCGCGAGTGTGGGTGATGTCTATTATTTCCCTCCGCTAATCGAACAGTACGGAGCAAATCTTCCCAAGGACAGCAAAGGGCTGGTGTTCTGGTTTTATGAAGGACATGTCCTTTCTCAAGAGGAACGAAGCTACCTGGTGAAGCTGTCTCGGCAGCAAAAAAAGGTTAAGTTCGTGGTCGAGGTCAGCCGCGATCGCTATGTGCACTGGGCTCCGCTGCAACCCATCAGTGCCTGAAGCGCCCAAGGTTCTGCCTATGCTCAGGTTGGTCTCCTCCCGGAGCTATGATAGGGTAGTGCCGTAGTCGACCGATCCTCTCTGAGCCCTGTAGAATTTTACTTTTTCTAACCGCCCCTCTGGGTGGGCTAGCTCGTGATAACTCCGTCGGAATCTCTGCAGAATCGCAGCTGGTTTAAGCTGATCTGTGGTGCTAGTTTTCATCATCTGCCCTCGGTTCAAAATCTAACATTGATCTACACCCTGGCTGGGGCGGATTGTATTGACCTGGCCGCCGATCCAGCGAATGTCCGCGCTGCAGTTCAGGGCATCGAGATGGCTCTGGAGCATGATCCCCGGATCACCCGGCCCTGGTTAATGGTCAGCTTCAATGATGGTGAGGATCCTCACTTTCGCAAAGCCCAGCTCTCTCAACTCGGGTGTCCTGCTGACTGTCCACAGCCCTGTCTGGCAGTATGCCCACCTCATGCCATTGCTCCTGGGGGGGGAGCTGCAATTCGGATCGAGGACCCTCTGTGTTACGGTTGTGGTCGCTGCCAGCCTGTTTGCCCCCATGAGCGGCTGGAGATGTGGAGCTATCAGGTGCAGGTGCAGGAGGTGATGCCTGAACTGATGCAGACAGGGATTCAGGCGATTGAAATCCATACGCGGGTTGGACGCCTGGCGGAATTTACTTCCCTCTGGAGCCAGCTTCAAACCTGGATCCCTGACCTGGAGGCCATCTCCATTAGTTTCAATGATCATCCTTATCTGCAAGACTACCTGAAATCCCTGGTGGCCTGTCTTCAACCTTTCCCTCGTCACCTGATCTGGCAGGCGGACGGTCGTCCTATGAGTGGTGATATTGGAGCCGGAACAACCCAAAAGACGCTACATCTAGCCAAAAAAGTGTTGGCCATGCATCTACCGGGACATGTTCAACTTGCGGGCGGCACAAACCAGGCTACGATCCCGCTTGTGGGATCTGATCTGGAGATTGCGGGAGTGGCCTACGGTAGTTTTGCCCGTCAGCTGGTTGCAGCTGCAGTCGAGAATGGGGCTCTGATCGAGTCCTCTGAAGCTTTACAGCTCGCTTGGCGGCAGGCCTCTCAACTGGTGGGGCAGGTTAAATCCCGCTCATCTCCCGCTCAACCTGTGCAGTTACCTGCTTGATATGCCCCCAAGTTTTTGAAAGCCCTTTTACACTAGCCATGTCTGCAGTCTCTTTTCCCCTTCTGTTCATCCTCCAGATCCCCCCCCTTCTGAGATCCGTGAGGCCACCAGGGAAGCTTCCCGCGATGCCTGGCCCTTTCAGACGCAGGTCACGGATGATCTGGCAGAGTTACTTCAGATTCTTCCTCCATCGATTCAGGCAGCTCTGGAAGCGCATCCGCAGCTGGATCAGCTGATTGAGGTGGTTATGGATCTGGGTCGTCGCCCCGAGGCCCGGTTTCCTCAGGAAGCTCATTATCTCTCAGAAAGTCCTGTTGGTCGCACTGATCTGGACTACACGATCCAGAGGGTGGGTGAGTTTAGCACCGATAACCGTGCCGGAATTGAGTCCACCCTGCACCGGATCAGTGCCATCCGCAATCGTCAGGGGGCCATTATTGGTCTCACCTGCCGCGTGGGTCGCTGTGTGATTGGGGTGATCAGCATTATCCGTGATTTGGTGGAGCTGGGGCGCTCCCTGCTGTTGATGGGCAGACCGGGGGGTGGGTAAAACCACAGCGCTCCGGGAGATCGCACGGGTGCTGGCGGATGATTTTCATAAGCGTGTGGTGATCATTGACACTTCTAATGAGATTGCTGGAGACGGAGATATTCCCCATCCAGGGATTGGCCGCGCCCGCCGGATGCAGGTGGCAACTCCAGAACTGCAGCACAAGGTGATGATCGAGGCGGTGGAAAACCACATGCCAGAGGTGGTGGTCATTGACGAGATCGGGACGGAGTTAGAGGCGCTGGCCTCCCGCACCATTGCCGAACGGGGGGTACAACTGGTGGCCACAGCCCACGGCAATCAGATCGCCAATCTGATCAAAAACCCAATGCTGGCGGATCTGGTGGGTGGCATTCAGTCGGTCACCCTGGGAGATGATGAAGCGCGGCGGCGGGGAAGCCAGAAAAGTGTGCTGGAGCGCAAGGCCCCGCCTACCTTTGAGATTGCAGTAGAAATGCTGGAGCGAACCCGGTGGGTGGTGCATGAGGATGTGGCCACCACGGTGGATCAACTCTTGCGTGGGCGAGAAGCCCCGGTGCAGATCCGCAGTCTGGATGCCGAGGGACAGGTGCTGATCAGTCGTCCTCAGGCTCTGGGCCCCCAATGGCCGCCTCCGAGTGAAAGGAGTCGCAGTTCCCACCATCGATCTGGAGGATGGCGGCGTACGGGACGCATGGAGGCTCCTCCGTTTAACCCCCTTCTGGGTCGGGACTCGAATCAGATGCCTCTCCTGGGTAGCCCCAAGACCGATCTCCAGTCTCGCCTTGCGTCCCCTTCCAGTGATGATCTGGACCACGCCGAGTTTGCTGCGCTTTTACCGGATGCGGCAGACTATGATGCCTATGGACCCGAGCCTCAGGATCAGACGCTGGTCGTTTATCCCTACGGAGTGAGCCGCGATCATATTCAGCAGGTGGCCCAGACCTTCAAGCTACAGGTGGAGGTGACCAAGGAGCTGGACATGGCGGATGTGATTCTGGCGCTGCGTTCCCAGGTGCGAAACCGCTCCAAGATCCAGCAGCTGGCCCAGGCCAGACAGATCCCGATTCACACGCTGAAGTCCAATACGCTGCTCTGTGTTACCCGTACCCTTCGGCGGTTGCTGAACTTAGATCCGGGAGCCGATTCAATGGAAGCAGAGCTGGATCTGTTGATCCAGGCAGCGGGAGAAGATGAAGCCGAAGCTCTGGAAGAAGCACGGTTGGCAGTGGAACAGATCGTGATCCCCAAGGCGCAACCTGTGGAACTCCTGCCCCGTACTGCCATCGTCCGGCGGCTGCAACATGAACTGGTGGAGCATTATCACCTCAAGGCAGAGAGCTTTGGCGAAGAACCCTATCGCCGCCTGCGCATCTATCCGGAGCGGGGGAGGTGAGTGTAGGCTTGCACCTGCTGTTGCAGAACTGTCAGAGCCGTTGAGCGTTGATATCTCCCTGCTATCCAGCTCCAGCCCAGCACACTATCTGGATCTCCCCATAGCTGCGTGTGGGAGACAAATGGATCCGCGTAGAACTGGGCTATCCCGCCCCCCCAGAACAGTCCATTGGCATGGGTTTCCAGATCATGACTGAGGCGGATCACAGGACAGGACAACCAGAGGGGAACGCACCATCCATCCACTGCGATCAGGGCAACCACCGATCCGGACCAGAGCTGGGTCAGTCCTAAAGCACCCACCACACCTGCACTGAAGGCCAGGATCAGCAGAGAAGCAGTGGGGACAATCTGCGGTTGCAACCAGGAATGCACTGCCCAGCTATTCCAGACGCCAATTTCAGGTGGAACCCAGAGACAAGATGGATCAAGGCTGCGTTGGATCCATTCCCGGGCCTGACGATTGGCAGCGACAGCGGGGGGGGCCCATGCTTCTCCAGGCAGGATCACCAGGATGGGAGTTGTCATCAGCCTGCGGTGACAGAAATATCTTCGATGCGCAGGGCCGGAAAGGCTGTGGTGCCCTCAAAGACGGTGACTTCCTCAGAGACCGCCGAGAGATTGCGCAGACAGTCGTAGAGGTTTCCCGCCAATGTTGTTTCCATGATGGGCCGCTTCTCACCCTGCTTAAGGAGAAAGCCCCCCTTCACCACCCCAGAAAAGTCGCCGGTGATCGGATTACTACTGCCGGAAAAACGGGTGACAATAATGGCCCGATCGACATCGTAAAGTTTGGACATGGGCGTGGATCCTGGCGCAACTCGCAAACAGGCAGGGCCAACCGCAGGCAGAGATCCCGCCCCCCCCTGAGCATGACCGTTGGACTGGATCCCAACATTGCGGGCTTCGTAGCTGTTGTAGAGAAAGTTGCAGAGCATGCCTTCATTGACCAGGGGTGTGACCTGACGGGGCAGCCCTTCGCGATCAAAGGGATCGAGGGGATAGTCTGGCAATCCGGTTCCCTCTTCAATCAGGGTGAATAACGGACTGGCAATCAGCTGGCCCATTTTCTGAGCCAGGGGGCTCTTACCTTTGCGCACACTGTCCGCCCCGAGCACGTAGATCAGATCATCCAGAAATTCTCCCAGGGTATCGGGAGGCAGAATGATCGTGCCCCGGAAACTTTCCCCCTGCTTGGCGCCCAGAGCCCCCAGGCATTTGATGGCAAACCGATCAAAGGCTTTTTCCAACGCCGGGATCAGCAACTCAGCCCGTTGTACGGTGTCGCCATCGTAGGCAAAACTCCCGACATCTTCTCCATCAATGGCCATCCCAAACAAAGAGCCACTGGCTTCGGCGCTGTGATCGCTGGCGCGGATCCCCTGGGAGGAGGCAATCGCCACGACTTCTTCTGCAACCCCAATCGAGCCACTGTCAATGGTGATGCGCTGATCCTGTTGCCGCACCCGTTCCACAAGTTCAGTGCCCCAGCGGGTCAGGGTTTCAATATCCAGGGAGAGTAAATCGGGATCGGGGGTAGGTGAGGTAACGGTTATGGGTTGCGGATCGGGGAGAGCATTGAGAGGATCTGCGGGGGAAAGACGGGCGATGGTTACTGCTTCAGAGGCGATCTCGGCCAGTTCATCAGGATTATTGGAGGTGGCAAACCCCTGCCGCCCTTGGACGATCACACGAATGCCAAAAAGAGTCTCGGAGGTGACGCTGGTCAGGTTCAGATCATTTTTCTCAAAGGCTACTTCGGTTTCGCGGTCGGCGGTGGCAAAGACCTCAGCTTGATCGGCTCCGGCAGCTAACGCCTTGTTCACCCCTTGCTCACAGAGATCCAGAAGATTGGCTTGCGAGATCAGCGAGCTATTCATAGACATTCCTTTGGCAATGGCACTGCTAGAAGTTTGGCATATTGGGGAGCCTTCACCAGCGGTGGGTTAAAACTTAGGGATGCGCTAGGTGACAGGATCACGGATGAAGAAGCCAGGGAATTGTTGAAATCGATCCTGGAGGTTCAGTTAGAAAACCAGCGAAGTGGGGATAGATCTTGAAGGTCTGGGGTAATCTTGTCTGCAGGGAAGGTTGATCAAGCAATAACCTGATGATCAATCCCTTTGCCTGGCTCCGGATCACTCATCTGTTATCGCAATGATCACCGCATTTAATCTCTGGGGACAGTTTCAGGATCGGCGGCTGGAGTTTCAATTGCGGGAATATTTCTGGTCTAAGGAACAAAGGCTGATCCAGATTGGATTTGTCTTAATCAGTATATTGGCTCTGATGCGGTTTTTATCTGACTATATCCTGCTCCATTTCCCTATTAAGGATATTATTGCGGTTCGCCTGATCCTTGCGGGCCTATCACTATTTTTTGCAGGAATTTTAGAACTCCATCAATGATCCCTTCCATCTTTCTCCTTTATATCCATCAAAGATCGGATCGAAATCCCAGCCCGATGTGCTGTTACGGCACCGATTGCCTCCAAATATGATCTTACTCTTAAGACCTTGATCCCCAGATCCTCAGGAAAAACCTGTAGGGAAGTCGTATTTTCCTCAACAGCAATCAAGAGTGGGGGCTGCGCTCGAGAAGCCAGATGCAAAATCCCTGGACCACCAAAAGCTGACGCTGGAGAGATCACGACATCCACATCTTCAACACGCAGATCCCCAGCTCGTGCCGGGTCTTCAGAGTTAACAAATTGGGGTGCATAACTCAACCCCGCCAGCACCGACGGTAAAAAGGTGTAGCCCACGGACTCAGCCGCAGCCCGAGGATGGACCGGAACCAATTCCCCCATCTGAAAGGCCGGAGCATGGGCCGCCGGGATCCCCAATTCCCGCACCAGCAGATGACTGATCACCGCCTCGACCCCCGCCAACGGATCTACCCCCGCTCCCTGGTCATACGCACTAAAATCCAGATCATCGGGAAACCTGGCCACCACCGCAATTGCCGTTGCTCCTTCCCGCAGCAGCTGTCTTGCCCCCGTCAATAATGCCTCTGGATCCGCCAGCAAACCTTGACTCGTTCCGGCAGGCGTGATCAGTGTAGAAACCCCCAAAGGACGTTCCGTCATTCTCCAGGCATGGATCTCCAGTCCCAGCGTCGCCTGAGCAGCCTGGATCACCAGCAGGTGTTGGAGCTTAAGATCAGGTTCCAGAGCGGCATCTAGCAAGACTCCCACTCGGTTCTGACGCCCGGGGCGCAATCCCCATACCCCCCGACAAAACTGATCCAGACTATATCCCTCTACATAGAGAGCATTGGCGATCGGCCAGAAGAGACTGGCACCGTTCAAGACATTGGGATGGGTGATCAGCCGATCCACAGCCGCTGCCAGGGTGCGGGCCACGGGAATCGCATCTCCAGCAAAGCCTCCCATGCGGGCCCCAATGCCTGTGGGGATCAACAACAAAGCCGTGTAGTCAGCAGGGGCGGGGATCATCTCGTGCCAGAATCAGGCCAGGGCATTCCCAGGGGGCATGGAATGAAAGGTGAAGCGATCATCGGCTTGGCGGGCAGTGGGCTGACGGAATCCTGCCTGCAACGCTATCACACCCTGCTTCAGAATCATCCCCCCGAGCGGATCCAGGTGCTGGTGCGCAGCCAGCGGCAGGGAGAACAATTCTTTCAACGGCTGCAGGCGCTGGAACCTCACCTGATCGGTCCGGTGCGGATTGAAACCTTTCTGGGGTTTGCCAACCGTTGCCTCTATGAGTTTTGGCCCCAGGTGCGCCGCCACCATCCCCAGATCCCTGCAAGCTTTGGGCCCACCGTGTTGCAGAAGGATCTCACCCAGCAGATTCTGATGGAAACCTGTAGTCTCTGCCCCCGCCATGTCCCCATCTATGATCACAAAGGTCTGAAACCTTACCAGGTGTGGGATCAGATCAGCAGTACAGCCTACATCGCCGGGTCCGCTGCCATTCCTCCCCCGGAGATCAGTCCGCGATTGGTGCAGGCCTGGCCGGATGCGAGCGATCACCGCAAGGTTGACCAATTGGGGCACGTGAGCTGTTGTGTGGATCGCCTCTATACCGCCTGCCTGGATCTGGCCAGCTTCGACTTTGGCACCCTGTTGCTACTGTTTGATCAAGTGATCCTGGACTTACCCGAGTTCTGGCAGGAGCTGGATCATTTAATTGTGGATCAGGCGGACGAAAGTTTTGGCGTAGCTCTGCGCTTTTATGACAAGGCCCAGGCCCAGCTGCAAAGTGTTTATCTGGCCTACACGATCGGGGGAGGGCTCTCTTTTACAGGGGTTCCGGATGCGGTGGCCAGCTGGATTGCCGATCACTGTACCTGCCAATATCTGGAGCAAACCCACAAAAGTGCTCCAGCCCTGACTCAGCTGGGGATCCGACTGGCAGAACAAATGGATCCGCAGTTTCGGCTTCCCTTTACCCTGCAACCCGGATCAGATCCCTACCCCCTGGAGATATTGGAAGGAGAAACCCAATTGGAGGCCGCAGAACAGATGCTGGGGACTGTGGAGAAATTACGGCAGGAGGGGGTGGCGACATCAGAGATCGCGATCCTGACCCCTGCCCTGGATACGGGTCTGGCCCTGTTGATTCAGAAGCGCATGGGAGAGGCGGTCACCGTGGTGCGTCCTTTTCCTGCGTTGATCAAATACCCTCTGGCTCGCACCTTTCTCACCGCTGCCCAGCTTGCGCATCCCCACTGGGGCCTTTTCCCTTCCCTGAGTGAGGGCAGGTTGATGCTGGAGATCTTTTTAGGCATGGATCCAATTCGGGCTCAATTATTGGTGGAAGATACCCTGGATGCGAATGCCAAGTCCCTTCGACCTGCAGAGTCTGTGGCCTATCCGGAGCGGATCGGGTTTGCCAACCTGGAACGCTACCAGTCGCTGGCCAGCTGGCTCCAGCAGTATCAGTCCCTTCCCCCCCCGGCCTGTGGATCAGTTTTGGAGCTTACTCTATGCTCAGCAACTCTTGCCGCTCTTCACCAGTTCCGAAGATCAATCCCTGATACAAACCCTGATCGATACCGCTCGCCGTTTTCTCCTCACTTTTCCACAACGCTCCGGTCGAGAGGTGATTGAAATGATTCAGACGGGACAGACCCCCAGTCGCGGTCAGTTTGAACCTGACTATAGCAAGACTGCGGTGCTGGCCAAGCCGATTGACTTGATTAACCTCAGTCTCAGCCGGAACTATCTTTTTCTCTTTGATATCACCAGTCCCCTCTGGTCCCGCACTCTCTGGCGTCCTCTCTATAATCCTGAAGTGCTCAGTCCCCAGTGGGATCACCAGGTATTTGGAGAATTGCACGATCAACAGGTGAAACGGGGGCTTTTGGCACGGGTGTTATTGAACCTCTGCTGTCGGACTCGCCAGAAGATCTGGATCGTGCGCTCAGCGTTTAACTTTCGCGGTGAAGATAATACCGGATTGCTGGATCAAGAGATCTTGAGTGTTATGGCCTAGGAATAGACAACGCCTAAGCCCGTAGCCAGTTGAGGTGAATTCAGCTTAACCTATAGCCCTTCTCAACTCCCTTAATCTTTCCATCAGCTGTGACATAAAGCGGAGGTTATGAATGGTGGCTAATCTGGCAGCGAGATGATCATTGAGACGAAATAAGTGCCGGATGTAAGCCAGAGTGTAATGCCTGCAGCAAAGGGCATCGCAGTAGGGGGAAATGGGCTGGCTGGCCTTGATATATTTTTCATCCTGGACATAAACATACTGAAAGAAGGGATCCCCAGTGAAGTCCAGATCTTGGGGAGGGGTGTGAAAACGGTAGAGCCTTCCCTGACGGGCATCGCGGGTGGGTAACGAACAATCAAACAGGTCATAACCCAGGTGAGAACAGGTCACCACACTGGCAGGGTGGCCCACCCCAAGGGCGTGCAGGGGAAACTGGCGGGGGATCAACTGCCGCGTAAACTCCAGCATCTCTGTTAACAACTGTCCCTGCTGATCCAGTGGCCAGCCCCCAAAGCCGTATCCATCAAAGCCGATCTCCAGCAGTGCCTCGGCACAGGTACGTCTCAACGCTGAGGATCCTCCCCCCTGGACAATCCCAAATAGCAAAGGACGCTGCTGGGAATCCAGCTGTTTTTGATTCAACAAACGCAGAAATTCAGCCTTACATCGCTTTCCCCATTCCACCGTTCGCCGCACCGACTCCTCCTGATTGGTATCCGTATCCTCCGCGTGGGTGCAATCGTCCAGGCAAAAAAGGATGTCACTGCCATAACTCATTTGCAGCTGAATCGTCTTTTCCGGCGTTAGCAAAATCTTGCGCTGCTGATCTTTTTCAGGACGAAACAAAAGCCCCCGTTGACTGATGCTGCCGTACTTCGGATTTTGTCGGATCAGTGAATAGGCTTGAAATCCACCGGAATCTGTGGCAATCACCCCCTCCCAGCCTGCCAGTCGGTGCAATCCTCCCAGGGCTTGAATTGTGGAGGTATCCAGGTTTTTGCATGACGTAGTGAAAGGTGTTCATGACCAACGCCTGAATCCCACACTGGTGTAGATCCTGACTGTCCAGGGACCGCACCACTCCCCAGGTGGCATCCGGCAAAAAGGTCGGAAAAGTCAGGTGACCGTGGGGAAGCCCCAGACTTAAGCGTGGCGAAGACATAGGAGGGTGTTGATTTACATTGAGAGTCAAAGATCACTCATTCGGTAGGTTCTGGATCCAGGTTTCCAGCTCATTAAAGCGAAAGTTCATGACCAGAGTATCCAGTTGCTCCGCCAGATCAGGTTCTTGTTGCCTTAATTCGGTGATCAGGTGTTGCATGCCTTCCGTGTCTAAACTCACCACTGCCATTTGAAACTTTTCCCGCCAGGGCTGGGGAGGAGGGAGATAGGTGATTAATGGGAGTGCATTTGGGGTAGGCTGGACAAGCTCGTAGATAAATTCAATTCCCAGGTGCTGTTGTAGATGTTCAAATAGAATATCTTCGCTGACGGGCTTGGTAATAATCGCATCACATCCGGCTTCTAAAATGGCAGCCTGTTGTTCCCGAAAGGCACTGGCGGTCATGGCAATGATCTTGGGTGCGGCAGCCCCCCCCGTTGCTTGATTTCCTGAGTGGCTTCATAGCCATCTATCTCTGGCATTCTCATGTCCATCAAGATCAGATCGGGTGACCAGGTTTCCCATAGCTCTATAGCTTCTTTGCCATTGCAGGCCACCTGAGTTTCCATACCGATCAGGGTAAACCACTGGACCAACAATTCTCCATCCTCCCGGATATCATCAGCGATCAGGATGCGGTACCTGGGCTGATGCGGAACTAGCCCTACCACTTTTAACCTGTTCAGATCTGAGATCATGACCTGAGTGGGCTCCATCGGTAGGGTGAAACTGAATTTCGATCCCTGTCCAACCGAGCTGCTGACCTGCATTTCCCCACCCATCATGTGAACGATCTGGTAGCTGATGGCCAGTCCCAATCCCGAGCCCCCAGCCTTGACCCCGCTGCTGGTTTGGACAAAGGGATGAAAAAGTTTGCTGATCTCTTCTGCAGAAATGCCAATGCCTGTATCAGCAACTTCAAAATTGAGGATCTGGGGGCCAACACAGCGAACCTGTAAGGCAATCTGACCTGAAGGCGTAAATTTGACGGCGTTACTTAAAAGATTCAACAACACCTGCCGGAGCTTGCCTGCATCCGTTTGAATTTGAGTCGGCAAATCTGGAGCCAGTTTAAATTCTAACTGTAGCCCCCGAGCCTCAGTCCGCACGCGCATCAGGGCTTCCAGATCCATCAGTAATCCCAACAAATTCACAGGTTTCCGGCTGAGACTCAACTTTCCGGCTTCGATGCGCGACATTTCCAGCACATCATTGATCAGATTCAGCAGGTGTTCTCCAGAACGATTGATGGTCGTGATCCACTCCTGTTGCACTGGGGTCAGGGCGGGATCGCGCATTAGCAATTGGGTGAACCCCAAAATGGCATTCAGGGGAGTTCGTAATTCGTGGCTCATGAAGGCCAGAAACCGACTTTTCGATTGGCTGGCGGTCAGGGCGAGATCCTCCACCAGATCCCCATGTTGCACAGCCGTATCCAGAATGATCTGCAGATCGCCATAGTCCTGCGCCAGTTGCTTGGCCTTGACGTAGAGATCCGCCATGATCAGGTCTGCATGTTCGGTGGCAACCTCCAGCTGAATCTCTAGATCGGCCTTGTCCTGATCCAGCTCCAGGATCTGATAGCGATAGCGATCCAGTTCCGCCTGCAAAGCGGCCTTCTCCCTCTGCAGAGAAAGGATTTCTTGCTGCAGCTGAGGAACCGAGGGAGTGGCTTCGGAAGGCATCGACAACTAAGCCTGGTGAAAGGTCATGACCTTATTCCATGTCCTCAATTTCCAGAACGAGACTGGGCATTAAACGCTGTAGATTTTTGAGGGATTTACTTTGCCAGGGAATTTGTCGAGATCCTCGCACGTGAATCAACTGCTGTTTTTGCCGCATTTTAATCACAAACTTCGAGAGCATATTGATGCCCGAGCTATTCAGAAAGTCAAGTTTCCGTAAATCCAGGGTTAGATTCTCAGGATGCTGTAGAGAGACCTCATGAAGTAAGTCAGCAATGGGGGCATACTCCTCAGACCCCGCTAGACGCAACGATCCCTGAAAGATCACTGCACCGCGATCTGGCTCGTACCAGATGTGATGATTGTCAGCCTTAATTTCCATCGTTGTCCTGGTGTCCATCTTTCTCTACAGGGATTCCACAGTTAGATCGACTAAGGTTTTTACAGCTATCTTTTCGGCTTCATGAGGATCTGGCTCAAATAACCAGCCTAGCTTGACTTGATAATCGTTGAGCATGGTCAGAAACCCAATCCCAGACCGAACCTCCTCATCATCAGCGGCAGATGCATTGGCTTCTAGCTGCTGCAAATAAAGCTCAGTGGGATCAGAATTGAGCAACTCTTCGATAATGCCCTGGTAATCCTTGACTCCCCGATGATCCAGGGTATTGGTGGCATGAAAGACAAGCCTTTCCTGATGCAGAAAAAGACCCACGGAAATCGCCTGATCCGAAGTGTAATCATGAAATTTCATCGCATTTTCGATCAGCTCGTTGGCGATAAAACTCACAGCACTACGGACATCAGAGTTGTCAGCTGGGAAAAAAGTTGAGGTGTAGTCTGCCATAAAGTCGGCAGAAATACCGTTATTGCGCCACCGTTCCTTTAGGGGGACTGAACTGGGAGAGAATCTAATTATCAGATACTCGTTCGTTTTTAAGAGATCGCCTTGATAGACCCCGAAAACTTGAGCCATATGCTTTTAATGAGTATCCCCCATAGTTTTATCACCTTTTGCGACCCCTGGGTGCGACTCCTCAACCTAAGGTCAGGGGGCCGAGCTTGGAGATTCAAGGGGCTCAGCTCAAGGGTGATCTGAATTAACTCTATCCCCTACTGATTTTTGCTCAGGCCGCAAGCGGGAGCGTAGTAAATCTTCATAAAGAGTGGCGGAACAAGCCGTTTCAGGAGATCATTAAATCATAATTAAGATTCTGGGGGCAGGCCCATGTCTTGCACACTTAGCTTTGAAAGGCGGGCTGTCCAGGTGCCATCTAAGGCAATTGCAGCAGCGACTCAGGTCCTTTGGGGTCTGGGGGTGTCCGTCTCCTCTCGAGGGGATGATCACCTGAGCGCACTGATTCGTCTGGGTTCTCCAGGGATCCAGGATCGCATTGCCGTTCTACAGGTGGAGTTGTGTTACTCCCGCAATCGTCAAGAGCAGGAGCAGTGGCTGCAGATGTGCTGGTTGTTGCCCGCGGCAGTCGAACAAACTGCGCTTGCCTAGTTGACTCTTGCTCTCACCTCAACTGCTCAACCACTACCGCCGCCTAAGTGGCCAACCGCTGACTGTCGTGGATGTAGAAACAACAGGTCGCTTAGATGGTCAGCAGCGGCTGATCGAGGTTGCTCTTGTTCAGGCTAGCCTATCCAATGGACTGATTCACTTTTGATCCTTAAGGATTCAGGGTATCCAGACCCAGCTAGCCATGCTTAACTGGTAGCGGCTTGCCTGAGGACTGCTATGCCACCCTCTTTATCTCTGAAGCATCAAGTTCGTTTGCCGCTGCAGCTCTCCCCCACCGCGCCCCCCTTGCTCCTGCTTCTGCACGGGGTAGGCAGCCATGAAGAAGATCTGATGGGGCTGGCACCCTATGTCGATCCACGCTTCCTGGTGGTCAGTGCTCGAGCTCCTCGCCCCTGGGGAAATGGTGGGTATGCCTGGTTCGATATCACGTTTACTTCAGCAGGACCTGAGGGCAACTGGCAGCAGGCGGCAGAGTCACGCCAAGTGTTGGCCACCTTTATCCAGGAACTCCGGCAGACCTATGCTCCCGCCCTACGGCGACTCTATCTCATGGGCTTCAGTCAGGGCGCCATGATGAGTATGTACCTATCCCTACTGATGCCAGCGCAGGTGGCGGGAATGGTGATCATGAGCGGGCAGCTGCCTCCGCAAACGGATCTGCTTACCATGGATCCTCAGGCTCTGCAGGGCTTGCCTGTGCTGGTGGTGCACGGGATGTATGATCCGATTATTCCCATTGCCGAAGGACGCCGTCTGCGGGATCAGCTGCAACAGTGGCCGGTGCTCCTGACCTATGCAGAATATCCTATGGAACATCAGGTATCCACGACGAGCCTCCAGGACATTACCCGCTGGTTAACGACGCAGTTAAATCAGGACATCGGCCCAGCACCTTGCGAGGCTGGATAAATGCGGTGCCACTGCCAGAGAGGCATGCTAGTGTGTAGGGGTTATTTTGCTGCTGAACCACACTAGATGTATGTCAAGCAGCTGGAGCTGACCCGGTTTAAGTCGTTTGGTGGTAGCACGACGATCCCGTTACTACCAGGGTTTACTGTCGTATCAGGTCCCAATGGATCGGGGAAATCCAACATTCTAGATGCCATTTTGTTTGCTCTCGGCCTCTCCAGTTCCCGAGGTATGCGAGCAGAGAAACTCCTGGATCTGGTGCATTCCGGCAGCTTAGAGCGGGGCCAGAAGCGTGTGGAGACCTGGGTGTCTGTTACCTTTGCTCTGGAATCTATACCTCCCGAATTTCTGGAAAGCTTTCAAGATCACTACCCGGATCAGGCCCTGCCCACGGAATGGAAGGTGACCCGACGCCTGCGGGTGAACACCCAGTCTGCCAATGGGGATGACCCCAGTTACACCAGCACCTTTTACATCAATGATGTTCCCTGCAGCTTAACAGAGCTCCATGAACAGCTGGAGGCGATGCATGTCTTCCCCAACGGCTATAACGTCGTCCTGCAGGGGGATGTGACCGGCATTATTTCCATGAATGCCAGGGAGCGACGGCAGATCATTGACGAACTGGCAGGGGTGGCCACTTTTGATCGCAAAATTCACCAGGCCAACAACAAGCTGGAAGTGGTGCGGGAGCAGATCGAGCGTTTTCGCCTGATTGAGCAGGAGCTACAGGGCAATGCCGAACGCCTCCTGAAAGAATCCCAGAAGGCTCTGGATTACCAGCGTTTGCGCCAGGATCTGGAACAAATGGAGGTGATCCAGACTCTGCTGACCTACCGACACCTGCAGCAACAGACCCAACAGGCTCAGACGGAGATCGAGGCCAGCCAGGCCCAACAGCAAAAAATGACCTCAGAGCTGGAGGCCCTCACCCAGCAGTTGAAACAGGATGAACAGCACCTGACAGAATTGCAAAGCCGGATCCATGCCCTGGGCGAAGATGAATATCTGCGCATGCAGACCCAGATGGTCACCTGGCAGGCTCAGCTCCAGCAACACCAGCAACAACAGCAATCCTGGCAGCAGGACCAGAAAACTCTGGAACAGCAAATTGGGCAAAGTCAGCAGCAGCAACAGGTTCTGGAAAGCGAGTACGAGCAACTCCAGCACCAAGAGCAGGTTCTGGAACAGCAGCAACAGACCCACCAGCTGCGACAGCAACAGCAGGAAGCAGACCTGGCTCGCAGCCGCGAACAATTGCAACTCCTGGCCCAATCTTCGGATGCCTGGGTTAAGCAACAGCGCTACCTCAGTCGGCAGCTGGAGGAAACCCGCTCCGAGTTAACACCATTGCAACAGGAACAGGTGCGGCTACAGGAGCGATCCCAGCAGTTAGGTCGGCAGCTGCAGGACGGCCAGCAGGAACACCAGCGGCTGCAGGATTGGATCCAAACCCAGAGTGCCCTCACCCCCGACCTGGAGCAAGCTGCTACCCAGGCTCAACAGCAAGCCCAGGATCTAGCCCTGATTCCCTGTGTGCCTTGGCAGTCTCAGTGTGAACTGGATCAGGCCACGGCTCAGCGGCTGCAAAGTGAGCAGTATGCCAAGCAACGGGAGCTGGACAAGCTGGAAACCCGTCGTCAGGTTCTGCAGGATACTCAGGGCACGCGAGCAACCCAGGCCCTACTGGCGGCAGATCTGCCCGGGTTTGCGGGCTGGTGGCTCAGTTGGGCTCGGTGGATTCCCAGTACCAGGTGGCCCTAGAAATTGCTGCGGGCAGTCGGCTTTCGTTTGTGGTGGTGGAGGATGATACCGTTGCCGCTAGTGCCATCAATTTTTTGAAACTGGAAAAAGCGGGTCGGGCCACATTTTTACCTTTAAATAAGCTCAAATCCAGCCGTCCGCTCGGGCCTTTGCAATTATCGGGCCTGGTGGACTATGCCCTCCGACTGGTCAAGTTTGATCCCCGTTATCGAGATGTGTTTGCCTTTGTTCTGGGCAGCACGCTCGTGTTTGAGTCCCTGGATCAGGCCCGCCAGTACCACGGTCGCCACCGGATCGTCACCCTGGAGGGGGAGCTTCTGGAAACCTCAGGGGCCATGACCGGGGGCAGTGCCCAAAACCGCTCCAGTCTTCAGTTCGGCAGTCAGGATAATGCGGCTGTGGAAGGACTCAAGCGACGGTTAGACGATCTGGAAAATCTGCTCGCCTCCCTCACCCCGCGGCTAAAGGCAGCTCAGGCCCGTGAAAAGCATCTGGGTCAGGAGTTAATGCAGGCCCAGCAAAAAGCGCTGCAGACGCAGCAGTCTCTGGATCAACACACCCACCAGCTCCAGGCTGAGCAGGGTCGCTGGGCTCAACAACAAGAGCAACTGCAGCATTGGCAAGCGGAAACCCAGGCAACAGAGCACCGATTGCAACACCTGGAAGAAGAGACTACACCGCTGGCAGAACGCATGGCCGATCTGACCAGTAAGCTGCAGCAGCTGGAGCACTCCCCCGTTAACCAGCACTGGCAACAGGCCCAGGCGGCCATCCAGCAACAGGAGACTCAACAGGCCCAACTGTCGGCCCACAGTCGCGAGCTAGAACAGCAACTTCAGGCCGGGCTCACAGCACAACAACTCAACCGTGCTCGCCTGCAGCAACACCAGGAACGAGTTCAGGAATGGCAGCACCGGATACAGCAGCTACAAGCGCAGCAACAGCAGACCCAGATCCAGGAACAGGAACTCCACCAGCAGATGGCCTCTCTGCGGCAGGAGATGCAAGCAGCGGAATCCCGTCTGGCCGATCTCCGACAACAGCGAGACCAGCAGGACTTTAACCTTCGTACCCAGCAGCAACAGATTCAACGGCTGGAATGGGAGCGCTATCATGCCCACTCGCAAGCGGAAGAAAAGAGCCAGCTGCTTCAGCAACTCCAGGCACAGATCCAGGATCTGCAAACTCAACTGCCGGAAGTTCTACCGGAGGTAGCTGCCGATCTGACCCTGGACACACTTCAGCGACAACGACGCCGTCTGGAGGAGAAGCTGCGTGCCCTCGAACCTGTGAATATGCTGGCGATCACCGAGTATGAAGCAATGCAGGGGCGCCTCGAGGAACTGACGCAGAAACTGGAAACACTTCAGGAAGAACGGATGGAGTTGCTCCTGCGGATCGAGAACTTTGCCACCCTGCGCCGCCAGGCGTTTATGGATGCCTTTTATGCGGTGGATCAGCACTTTCGCACGATCTTTTCGCAACTGTCCGATGGCGATGGACATCTGGATTTAGAAAACAGCGAGGATCCCTTGGCGGGAGGTCTAAATTTGGTGGCCCATCCCAAAGGAAAACCTGTGCGCCGTCTCAGTTCCATGTCGGGGGGAGAAAAATCCCTGACGGCCCTGAGCTTTATTTTTGCTCTGCAGCGCTATCGCCCCTCTAGCTTCTACGCCTTTGATGAAGTGGACATGTTTCTGGATGGGGCGAATGTCGAGCGACTGGCACGCATGATCCAGCAGCAGGCCCAGCAGGCCCAGTTTATTGTGGTGAGTTTGCGGCGACCAATGATTGAGAAGGCAGATCGCACCCTGGGGGTAACCCAGGCCCGTGGCGCCATACCCAGGTGATTGGCGTGAAAAATCGCTCCTAGCCTAGCGAGGACTGGCAGCCTGCATGGTGTGAAGGACTTCCTCCAGCTCTGCCTCCGAGACATGATAGACCTGGTTACAAAAATGGCAGGTGGCCTCCGCCCCTTTGTCTTCCAGAATCATGGTGCGTAACTCCTGTTGTCCCAACATCTGCAGCGCCCCCTTCACCCGCTCCTGACTGCAACGGCAATGGAAGCGGATCTGTTGCGTCCCGGGCAAGATCGTGAGTCCCAGATCACCGATATAGCGATTGAGCAGGTCTTCCAGGCTCTGACCTTCCGCCAGCAGCGGACTGAATTCATCCACCAGAGTCAGGCGTTGTTCCAGTTCACGACTGAGACTGACAGAGGCTCCGGGCAACAACTGCAGCAGGATCCCCCCGGAGACCATGACTTCTTCATGATTGACCATGACCCCCAGCAGCACTGCGGAGGGGGTTTGCTCAGACACCGCCAGATAGCGAGTAATGTCATCCCCAATCTCGCCTGTAACGAGTTCAGTCGCACTGGTGTAAGGAACCCCATACCCCTGATCTCGAATCACGTGCAGGTAGCCGTACCTCCCAACGGCTTGGGCCACATTCAGCTTGCTGTGCTCCGTCAGGGGTAGCTCAATGGCAGGATTCTCCACATATCCCCGCACCGTTCCATCAATGCCCGCATCTACCCAAACCTTGCCCAGAGGTCCATCCCCTTTGATCTGGAGATTAATGCGCGCCTGAGATTCTTTAAGATTGGCTGCTAACAGGAGGGCTGCATTGATGGTTCGCCCCAAGGCCACGGTTGCCACATAAGATAGTTGATGCCGTTGCCGTGCCTCCTCGACTGTGTGGGTGGAAACCAACCCTACGGCTCGAATCATCCCGTCGGCAGCAGTGGCACGTAACAGCTGATCGCAAGACTCTGCGGGATGGACTGTGATCATGGTCAAAAATCCAGAGGAAACGGCAGCTTATTAAATAATTTTAACCTTGCTCCATCAAGAGAAGAACGGACCCGAACGAAAGCTGCTGCCAGTTGCACCCATGCCGCAGATCCAGGCGGGCCAGGAAAAGGGGAAGCAGGGGCAGAGAATCCACGGGAGTGGGCGTTGGATCGATCGGTTCTGGCCAGCCCCTTTTCTGGGAAAAGTATTAAGAACTGCTAAGAGACTCGATTGGGAATGGCCCCCATAGTCGAAAATAGCTTGCGAGTATGAGTGGGTCATGCTCTTTAACAAACTCAACTTGAGGATGGATATCCATGAGCGTTGTCACAAAATCGATTGTGAATGCTGACGCAGAAGCGCGTTATTTAAGTCCTGGTGAGCTTGAACGGATTAAGTCCTTCGTGTCTAAGGGTGAAGCTCGTCTTCGCATTGCTCAGGTTCTGACTGAGTCTCGTGAGCGGATTGTGAAGCAAGCGGCGGATCAGCTTTTCCAGAAGCGGCCTGATGTGGTCTCCCCTGGTGGAAATGCCTACGGTGAAGAAATGACCGCCACCTGTCTGCGCGACATGGACTATTATCTGCGTCTGGTGACCTACGGAGTCATTGCGGGTGATGTCACTCCCATTGAAGAGATCGGCCTGGTGGGTGTGCGGGAGATGTACAACTCCCTGGGCACTCCGATCCCAGCTGTGGCAGAAAGTGTGCGCCAGATGAAGTTGGTGGCCACCAGTCTGCTGTCTGGGGATGATGCCACTGAAACAGGTTACTACTTCGATTACGTCGTGGGCGCCATGAGCTAGTCCCGATGGGATTAGTCCTGACCCTTTTTTTGTTCCATATCTAAGAAACCAGCATAGGAAGTCATCATGCAAGACGCAGTTACTGCTGTAATCAATAGCTACGACGTTCAGGGCAAGTACCTGGATGCCTCTGCAATGGATAAGTTGAAGTCCTTCTTCTCCACTGGGGAATTGCGAGTGCGGGCAGCTGGTACGATTGCTGCCAATGCCTCCACCATTGTCAAAGACGCAGCTGCGAAAGCCCTGCTGTACTCTGATCTGACCCGTCCCGGTGGCAATATGTACACCACCCGTCGTTATGCCGCTTGCATCCGCGACATGGACTACTACCTCCGCTACGCCACCTATGCCATGCTGGCTGGCGACACCTCCATTCTCGATGAGCGGGTGCTCAACGGTCTGAAGGAAACCTACAACTCTCTGGGAGTACCCATCGGTGCCACCATCCAGGCAATTCAGGCCATGAAGGAAGTGACCGCCTCTCTGGTGGGCATGGATGCAGGGAAAGAGATGGGTGTTTACTTTGATTACATCTGCTCTGGCTTGAGCTAATTAGCCCCCACTTGAGCGGGGGGAAGTGAACCCCCTGAGCAGACAGCCTACTGCAGGGATCTGGTGTGCACATGTGCGCGAGCTTTCTGAAGTGAGCTGTCTGCTTTTAGCTTTGATAGACCTTTGCAAAGATTTTTCTAAATAGGGCTTGACTATGCGCATGTTCAAAGTTACGGCTTGTGTCCCCAGCCAAACTCGGATTCGCACCCAGCGGGAGCTCCAGAACACCTATTTCACTAAACTGGTTCCCTATGAGAACTGGTTCATGGAACAACAGCGGATTCAGAAGTCTGGGGGACGGATCCTCAGAGTTGAGCTGGCAACCGGCAAACCGGGTCTGGATGTGGGGTTGCTATAAGGCTAGTGGTTCTTTTCTTGGGCGGCGGTACAGTCCTGCACTGCGCCGTCTTTTCCTTTTTGGATTCAAGTGCTGGAGATGGATGGGGTTTATTAGGGTTTTCGGGCTTGAGGCCTGTCAACGACTGGGTAAAGAAACGATTTCCTGTCGGATCCGGAGAGCTCCGCGCTCTGTACTGGCAGCTCACATGGCCTGACCAGGTTGCTATTCCTCATCCCCCTGCGCATTCAGGAGGGCAGTATATCCCTGCTCATAGGCAAACCGGACCAGCTGGGCTCGATTGTCCAGGGATAGCTTACTGAGGATATTGGTTAGATGGGTTTGGACCGTGCGCGGACTGATGTAAAGCTTTTCGCCGATCTGTTTGTTGGTTGCCCCGCGAATCACTTCCCGAAACACTCGCTCTTCGGCGGGCGTCAGCGGTAAAGACGGAGGAGCGGGAGGTGGAGGAGGCGGCTCGACACGACCCGCAGGTTGCTTCTGGATCAGTCTGAGAATTTCTGCCTGGGTCCGTCGTGACCGCTCAATTTGAGCTTCGATCTTGGCCACAAGTTCACGAGGTTCGAAGGGTTTGATGATGTAGTCATCGGCTCCCCATTCATAGCCCTGGACGCGGTCATCCACCTCCCCCCGTGAGGAGAGAAAGATAAAGGGGACGAGCTCTCCACCTCGCAACTGTCGCAGCTGTCGGCAAAATTCAAAGCCATCCATCTCGGGCATCATGACATCTGAGACGATCACATCCGGCAATTCTTGTGAAAAAACCGACAGGCCCTCCTGACCTGAGGATCCTGTGTAGACACGATAGCCGTGCTGTGTCAAATGCCGACTGAGAATCTTGAGAGAGACCGGATCATCATCGACAATCAAGACACGCTTCATAGATACCCTGTTGAAGGAAGCTTTCCTTCCCAAAAAAGTTCAAGCCATAGCCTTACACCAAGTCTCACCCCGAAACAGCGGAGCTATCCTCTATGGTCCAATATAAGAGGATTTATCTCAAGAACCCTAAACGTATCTCAAATCCAAGAGGGATGAAAGCTTTCGGATCAGGGCAGCTGCCTGGTTACTCCAGGGTGGTTTCGTAGGGGTCAGTGGCCTTAGTCTTGACACTGCGGAAATTAACAGTTTGTGTGTAACGAGCAAATTCAGCATTGGTCAGGTTAGCACTGACATAATAACCAGCGGTTACATCACTGCTAAACACCAGAATATCTCCATGTTGGAGATCATGGGAGTAACAGCGACGATCGTTGATGATAATGCCATTGGTGCTTCTTTTTCCCTGAAGATTGCCATCGATGATTCGAAAGACATAACGCTCGGGACCCGGAACTGGGAGCCTTAACAGAATGGCATGCTGCCGCGAGACAAAACTGGAATAAAGCACAATAGCGTTGGAGGTATCTCGACCCAACGAGTAGGTGGCAGCTTCCAGGGAAACAGTGCGGCGGCCCTTAGTGTCTTCGATGACCAGAACATGCCGGATAAGCTTACGCTCGTCCTGAGAATCAGGGCTTAGCTCTTGATCAGTCACAGATCTCCTGAGTCAGTTCCCACTACTGAATCAACAGAATGCACAGAGATACCACCTGCAGCAGAGTATCCTATTTGGCACCTGTTTGTCACCTAGCGCACTCCGCGTCCTTCACCTCAGGTTTACCGGCTACCAGAAGATTGTGATAGTCTCATAATGTCGTTTAGTAAGGGGGATTGCACTGAATGCCCGATAGTAGTAAACATAAGGGTCATCTCGTTGGAGTTAGCCGGCTGTGGGCCGGGGCTGTTCTCTAACCGTTAGATTCTCTGCCCTTCAGACTACTGAAGAGCTTCAAGGGTCCGACGTGTGGGGTTCCTCCCGGCAGTCAGGTTCCGCTTGAAGACCCGCTAGACCGCTCCCTCTCCTTACTAAACGCGAAGCTCCTGCTAAGCGCCTACGGGTTGGGAGCGGATAGTTATATTAAGGCTGGTTGACCATCTTCAGAAAGGCTCCGTGCTTTTCCAGGGTGAATAGCGATAAATTCAGACTCAACTCTGACTCAAAAGGGATCCAGGTGATCACGGTTGCAGCAGGTTCGTTCTTGAGCAGGGTCTGTAATTCTTCTACTGTGGCCGCGTAGGGAACGTGGAGCGGTCCATAGAAATAGGGAATATAGGAGCGATAACCGTAGAGGATCAGAGGGGCAGTGGTTTGATCCTGGGTCTGAAAGAACTGAATCGCCCCTCCCTGGGCATGCAGCAAGAGATGGGGAGCCAGACCCAGCCAGACACTCTGGGCGGTCAAACCTGAAAAACCTAGCAGCAGCATCCAGGCCCACAGGCTCCGTTGATTCAGGCTCATCCACCAGCTGAGTAGGCCAATCATCAGAAACAGAGCCGGAAGGAAGCTCCAGAGGGGCCAAGCAACCGGAGCGCGCAGATAGCCAAGGGTCAGGGGATCTTGAATCCAGGTCTTGAGCAGACTGGGATGACGTCCTAGCCAGGGGACGAGCGTGAGAAGAAATAACCAGAACAGCCCTGTGCAGAGGATCCCCGCTATTTCCAGAAAGGAGGGAGTTGCCTGCTTCTGGAGGAATTGATGGAGTCGCAGGGCCGCCCAGAAGGATCCGAGAGGGTAGAGCAATGAAGTGTAGTGGATCAGTTTGGTTTGCACCAGCAGAGAGAACACCGCCAGGACAACGGCAATCGCCACGATACTCAGATGCAAGAAGGCTTGTTGTTGCTCGGTAGGGGCAGTTAATTGGGGTGGGTGCCGCCTCCACAGTGTTGATCCGAGTGCCCCCACTGAGAGAAAGGCAAAGGGAAAACAGCCGAGGCCATAGGCCAGGATATGAAAGTAAATGGGTCCGGGGTGTCCATCATTCCGAGTTAGAATCCGCCATTGATACCTGCTAAACTCCACCACAAAGTCTGGCCCCTGAAACCAGAGTTCCAGGATAAACCAGCTGCAGGCAACCCCCCCACTGATCAGCAGAAAGAGAGCCACCTGCCATAACTGCGGGTAAGGACGACGGTGCCAGCACTTGTATAGAACCCAGATGATCATGGGTAATCCCCAACCGAGAGGTCCTTTGGTCAGGACAGCCAGACCCAGGGCAACCGCTGCAATCAGCAGAGGCACCACTCCCTTTTTCTCCTTTGAAATCTGTTGATCCATGAAAAATAAGCCCCCCAGCCCCATCAGCATCAACAGGTTAAGCAGGGGATCAATTAAGCCAGTTTTGCCAAACCAGAGGGGGAGAAAACTGGTGCAGAGCAGGATTGACCAGAGCAGGGCCAGCGCGGGTCCCCACAGATAGACTCCTACCCCATAGAGCCCGGAAACTGTCATCCCACTGGCGAGGGCACTGGGCAGGCGGGCAGTCGTCTCAGATAGTCCACCCCAGGAAAAGGCCATGGCCTGCAACCACATGAACAAAGGAGGTTTTTCCCAGAAAGGGTCTCCGTTGATGATCAACGACAGCCAGTCTCCAGATACCACCATCTGGCGGGCCAGGCTGGCATAGATCAGTTCATCCCAATCAAATAAGACAGGCTGACCTTGAAAAGCGAGAAAAAGAAAAGCTGCACACAGGCCAATGACAAAGGTCATCAGACCTCTTTGCCGCATCAGGGTTTGTGCAGACTGATCCAACCTGACCCAATCCAGAGCCGGAGTTTTTTTCATGGGGCAACTATCTCATTCCTGATCCCTATGGGTGGGGTCGGAGATGGGGATCGGGGTCGGCGAAACGGTCGGGGTCGGCGAAACGGTCGGGGTCGGAGAGGGGATCGGAGTGGGCGTTGGATCGGGGGCAGGGAGGATTTCCAGGGATGCACTCGCCTCTGCAGTCTGATCGGCTCCATCCTGAACCGTCACGGTTAGCTGGTAGTTTCCGGTGGGAGCATTAGCGGGCACCACCATGGGAATGGAGGCCGTGCATACCAAGCTGCTGACGGTACAACCCACTTCAGAGGGGGAGAATTGGTAAGTCAGGGTGAGAGGGGGTTGGTTGGCAGCAATGGTGAAATTGGCAAGACCGGCTGGGGCAGTGACAGCAGCCAGAACAGAGAAGGGGACAGTTTGTTGAGCTTCCGGTAAAGTGGCAATCGCAATACTGGGTGAGGCAGCAGAGGTAGGACTGGGGGAGGGGAAGGAGGTGGGCGTGGTGGTGGGCGTTGGGATCAGGGTCGGAAGGGGAGACAGGGTGGGTGTAGGTCTAGGAGAAGGCTGAGGTTGGACGGTAATGCCTGGGGGGGGTGGTGGTAATGATGGGCGCGGGTGTGATCCGCACCTGGGAAGGGGAGCTATCATCATCGCTACAAGCAGCCAGGGCTAAGAGACAGAGGATTCCCAGCCCTAACGGATAGGTGCAAGCATGTGCAGGCAAGCGTAGGCATCCCATGGTATTGTCCTCTTCGGCGAGAAGGGCTCAATCTCAGTTAAACCCAATGGATCTCACAATCTACTATATGTAGAGCTATGCTGAAATGCAAACACTAAATATGTAGATCTTTCCCAGTTTTTCACTGGATGATCAAGAGATTGGTGAGCTCGATATTCAAAATAGAATTGGTCTCTAATGTCACCACCCGATCGACATTTGTAGTTCCCGCTGCCGCCCCAGCCAGGCCACCTGCCAGAATTGGAATAAATCCAACACCGCCCGTGAGAACTCCCAGGGCTAATCCTCCAGCGGCTCCATATCCGGCCCCTCGTATCGCTGTGGTTCCCAGATCAGCGTTGGGATCCATACCCATGGGCAGCAGTTCTGACTGTCCTTGCAGGAGATAGGTGGCATTTTGAATGGTGATGCGGCTAGCCACAAAGCGGTTGCCAATGACGCGGTCGAAATCGCGGCCAGTTTCTCCATCCTCGGGATCACGTTCTTCCAGGATGGGTTGAAAGGTCCCCCACACTACACTCCCGGCGGGGATCACCACCTGCCCGGTGGAGTCGGTGACCGGATCCGAAACTTCTAGCTGGCCGTTGATCGCCTGAAATGGGGGAAAGGTGATCTCACGGTAGACCGTTAACGGTAATTGTGTGCCTGGGGGAAGCTGCCCTTTGACAACACCACCCACGGGTGCAGCTGGCGTAATGCCAGGAATCCGTTCATAGGTATAGGGTTGCGGGGCGGTGGAGGATCCTGCCGCTACAGGGTTTGCAGGGGCAGAGAGATTGGGGAGGACAGGAGAAAGCGGAGAGGTGGGGTTGGGGGAACCGTGGCCGGAGGCAGGGAATTGTCGCCTCCCTGAAAGGATCCCGAAGGAGAGGCGAAATCTCCGTTCTCAGTAAACTGTGCGGTGGGGAGTAAAGGCATCGTGGGTACACCTGAACCAGCTGAGGTCGGATCCTCGGGTTTGGTGAAGTCAAATTCCTGGGCCTGCACAGGTATTCCCCCCGAGGTCAAAACGGAGCTAAGCAACCCTCCCCAGAGGGACAGGATAGCGACTGACCGGAGAGAGGATGGAGCAGACATGCAGACCTCACACATCAAGACACGAGGTAGTTTAGCACCGATCTGACCCATTTCACACCAGATGTAGTAGACTTACTAGCTTTTATCAGAAAAAGACTACTAAGCGTAGCTGACTTGCAAAAAAGCCCCAGGGGGGGTCTACCCTGATCCGCAGGTGGCGAGGCAGAAACTTCTCTTAGAGTGGATTATGGATCTTCTGCTCAACCATGGTTATGGATATTACTTCTGAGTCCACCAGCAACGAACTTGTAGAACCTCTTTCTGTCCCACTGGCCCACAAGCTCGATCAGCTCTACACTCTCTTTGCCAGCATGGACCAGGTGATGGTGGCCTATTCGGGTGGCATTGACAGTACCCTGGTGGCCAAAATGGCTGATGAAGTTCTGGGAGAGCATGCTCTGGCTGTGACTGCCGCGTCCCCTTCGCTTTTACCAGAGGATCTGGACGAGGCAATTCAACAGGCGGCGTACCTGGGTTTGCGCCATGAGCTGGTCGCCACCCATGAGCTGGAGGATCCCAACTATACGGCAAATCCTAGCAATCGCTGCTACTTCTGCAAAAGTGAACTGCACGATACCCTGCGGAAGCTGGCTCAAGCAAGAGGCTACCTGTATATTGTCGACGGCCTGAACGCCGATGATCTCCACGATTATCGTCCTGGGGTTCAGGCGGCAGTCGAACGGGGGGTTCGCTCACCCCTAGCCGAAGTGGGAGTCAGTAAGCTGGAGGTGCGGCAGCTCTCTCGATTTCTGCAGTTGCCCTGGTGGGATAAGCCTGCTCAACCCTGTTTGAGTTCTCGGTTCCCCTATGGGGAGTCGATTACCGTGGAGAAACTGGCCCGCGTCGGGGCTGCTGAACGCTACTTACGGCAACTGGGATGGCGTCAGGTGCGGGTGCGATCTCAACAGGATACCGCCCGGATCGAACTGCCAGCCGATACCCTCCCTACTTTTATCCAGACCACTGATCTACCCGCCCTGGTTCAGGCTTTTTTCCAGATGGGATTTTTGTACGTCTGTCTTGATCTAGAAGGATTTCAGAGTGGAAAGTTAAATCGAGTCCTGATGCCATCCTCAGAATCACTTGTATCATCCTGAGTAGGTCTGGACGAGGACATCCCCGTTAATCCTGATGATTGTGAGTTGCCCATGCCCTTGTTAGCCCTCTTAATGTGGCCACTCCTTGGGGTTGTCTGGTCAATCCCACTTGCGGATCCAGCGGCAGCATCCCAGTGGCTGGCCCAAGCCCCCCAAGTGCAGTCGGCTGAGGATCTCGCCGATCTTGAGAACGGTGACTCTGAAGATCTGCAGTTATCAGACTCAGACGATACCCTTCAGGTCAATCTGGCTACCCGTTCCCTGCAGCTGCGCTCCGATCAACAGTCTTTTAATCAGCGGGCCCAGGTGTTTGAGGCGGAAGGGAATGTGGAAATGGTCTTTGGCCGCACGCGGTTGCTGGCGGATCGGATGCGGATTGAGTTGCAAGAACAACGGGTGGTGGCCGAGGGCAATGTGCAGGTGCAACTGGATCAACAAAGGGTGCAGGGGGAGCGCCTAGAGTACAACTTTACAGAAGAGCAGGGAACCTTAGAGCCTGCCTTTGGCGAAGTGGACATTGGCAATCTGCCCACAGATGATGATCATCCCACCCTGAGCTCTTCTCCCTTAACCCGAACCTCCGGAGAAGATCCCTCCCGTTTGCTGCGATTTCAGGCGGCTCGGATTGAATTTGATGCCACCGAATGGCGGGGGATCGATGTCCGGATTACCAATGATCCTTACAATCCTCCCGAGCTGGAGTACCGTAGCCCTCAGGTCACCACCTTGCTGCGAGCGGATGGCTCCAGTGTGATCACGGCTGATCAAGGCCAGCTGGTTTTCGATCAGGCCTTCTTTTTGCCTCTGCCCATTCAGGTGCGCCTGGATCAGCTAAATCAGCAGCCTCCGATTTCTGTCTACTTTGACAATTTTGATCGGGAGGAGATCCGACGAGGACTGGTCATCCAACCCAACTTTGAGTTATTGGAAACCCCCAATGTCAGCTTTGTCCTCTCTCCACAGGTTTATCCGCAGCGGTTATTTGACGAGTTGGGCGGCTTGGAAAATGGCCTGGGTCTACGCACCGATCTGAATGTGAAATACCCCAATACCGGACAGGTTACCCATGTCATGGCGGAGTTGCGGGGGGTAGTGTTTGAGGAATTGTCGGATCGGCTCTTATTGGAGGTGGAGCATCTGATCCCAACGGGGAGATGGGGCCGCGTCACCTACAGCTACGGCTTCCGTGAACGGTTCTTCAGTGGCTTGTTGGGGTTTCAAATTGTCCAGAATCGCCTGGGGACACGGTATGCTTCCCCCACTCAAACCCTGGGGAATAGTGGCATTGCCTTTAATTACCAGCTGGCTCTGGATCTGATCGATGCCTTAGGACAAGATCCGATCAATACCGATGTGGCCCTGGGGGAACAAACTAGTGATCAGCAACTGCAACTGGCTCGCCTGCAGGTGGGGACAACCCTGAGCCGCTCTTTTATCCTCTGGCAGCCTTCTCCTCCTCCCACCCCTGGGTCACCCCCAGAGCTGCATCTCAAGTCGGAGACCACGGTGGCTAATCTATGGGAAAGCAATCGTCAACCACCCCCATCCCTGCGCTTTAGTCCAGTGCCCATCGAAGAAGGTCTGTGGTTAAATACAGGGCTTAGCAGCAGTCAATCCTATTACACCAACGGCGAAGCCCAGAGTTTTTTTTCTGGAAGTATTGGGATCGATGCAGTAGTAGGCCGCTTTGTTAAGGACACTCTGGACTATACGAACGTGAGTGTGACCTATACCAATGGATTTCTGTCGGGAGCCTCTCCCTTTCTCTTTGACCGAATTACCACCCGTGAGCAGCTAGATTTAGGGATCCTGCAACAGATCTACGGACCCATTCGGGTGGGGGCAGAAACAACCGTAGATCTGCAGTCTGGTCAGGCGGTGGATACCACCTACACGCTTGGCTACGACCGTCGTACCTACGGCCTACGAATCAACATCAATCCCGAACGAGAGACAGGGGCCTTAGAATTGCGGGTTGACAGTTTTAATTGGAACAACGTAGCCAACCCGATCACGGAACTGAATCGAGGCATTGAACAAAAAGACGAATTATAATTTTAAGTTAATCGTTTCTTATCTTTTTAGAGGCCAATGTTTAATGCTATTTTCCGATGCTGATCGATTCAACTTAGATCAATTTATGCCCCTCGATTGTCTTTTTCTGGGTAGAATTACAGATGCTTTTCAGGTGTCCGCATGGGCGGCTTTGAATTTCGTGATATTGACTACCGTTATGCCCCGATCAAAAAAATTCGATATCTTCGCAACAGCCGTATCGCAGACTACCTACCTACCCCTCCAGGAGTGTTAACTTAAATCCAAGGGCAATTTTGTGGTTGGTAGGCACGGTATGCAGATGCTTGATCCTATTCCTCAGATGTATAGAGAACAGATCACCTGCTGTTACGTAAATGCAACAAGCTCGATTCAGGTCGCTCGCATTACCAATGTCGAGAACTGGTACTTTGAACGGGTGGTATTCCCGGGCCAGCGGTTAATTTTTTCAGCTGTACCTTCTGCCAAGCTGGAGATCCACACAGGATTGATGGCCAGCTCGATTCTGGCCGACACCATTGACTGCGCCAATCTGCTAATCCGCGAACCTGCTGAGTTGGCGGTCTAGGCAGCTGTCGTTGCCGAGGCGATCAGATCACAGGTCCTGATTGCTCTGAGACATCGCCTTGGTAATATCAAAATCAAGTCCCTCAACCGCGGCAAGCGTGGAGCGGGTAATCAGTTTTCCCTGTTGGACTAGAGTTTGTCCGGTTACAGGGTGAAGCAGGGGCTGTTCTGCCCGCCGACCGATCAGGGCTTCTAGATCGCTGAAGGCATTCACATACATTCCTCCAGGCAATTCCACGACCACCCCGTCCTTCTGGACTCTAGCCTGACAGGCCAGGCGTGACTGTGCCGAGTGGGTGGTGATCACTTCCAGAGTCCGTTGTTCGCGGCGAGTCATGGGGGTCAGGGACTCCATCCCCTCTTTGACGTAGACATGGCAGGTGGCACACAGACCTCGACCCCCACATTCCTTCAGGACATTTAGATCTTTGCCGAGGAGCACCGAGAGGAGATTATTGTTGGTTGCGATCTCCGCCACCTGTGCAATCGGCTCTAACCTCACCCGCTTAACCATCTTTCCTCTCCTAAATGTTAAGTTTTCTTGCATTCCAGTTTAGGGTACGGGAGGAGATTAGTTATCCGCAGGACAGCGTAAATACTTGAGAGAAGCTTGCCCAGAACCTGCCTGTGACCCGATCGGACCTGGAGTTCGGCATCCTACAGGGCTACAGGACGCTAGATTGGATGGCAGGTTGTGGAACAGGATGGATGGCAACGGCGAGTATCCAGTGGTATCCGGGGCATATTGCCAAAGCTCAACAGCAACTGCGACAGCAGCTGCAGCGGGTTGACGTGATTCTGGAGGTTGTGGATGCTCGCATTCCCCTGGCCAGCCGTCATCCAGAGCTAAATCAGTGGGCTGGAGAGAAACCATGTGTGCTGGTGTTCAATCGCAAGGATCAGATCCCTGTGTCCTTGCAGCAGGAGTGGCGAGAATGGTTTCGCACCCAAGCAATTTCCATCTGGCCCACTAATGCCCAATCGGGAGAAGGGGTTGCGGTACTGCGCCAGCATGTTCTGCAGCTTGGAACCCATGTCAACCAGCGTCGTCAGAACCGGGGCATGCGTCCTCGACCTATCCGCGCTGTGGTGGTGGGATTTCCCAATGTGGGCAAGTCGGCCCTCCTGAATCGGTTGCTGCAGCGGCGAGTGGTGGACAGCGCCAGGCGACCTGGGGTGACGAGAAGTTTGCGCTGGGTCCGGTTGGGCGCTGATCTCGATCTGCTGGATGCCCCTGGGATTATTCCCCCTCAACTCAACGATCAGGAGGCGGCCCTCAAACTGGCTATCTGTGAGGATATCGGTGATGCAGCTTACGTTCCTGAACAGGTGGCCGCAGCGTTTCTCGAATGGGTACCCCAGGTCCAGCCGGAGGCTCTGCCAGCATTGGAGGCACGTTATCAGTTCACCTGGCAGCCTCTGGGCAGTTTGCTTCTGGCTACCCTGGCATCCCAGCGCTTTACCGGAGATGAACGAAGGGCCGCTCTGCAGATCCTCGTTGACTTTCGCAAAGGGGCACTGGGACCGATTGCCTTAGAACGACCTCCGGCAGCCTGAGGCAAGGGCAGAAGTTTTTCCCTGGTGCACAATCACCCGTCCTAGAATATAAGACTCTCTGTTTCATGCTTGCAGGTGGGGATCAGTGTATATCCAGGTGTTGGGTTTAGGAACAGCAGGTGTGGCAGCGGCGCGGCTGTTAAAGGCTCAGAAACATCAGGTCATCGCCCTTGATGAACTGGATACTCCTCTCCTACATCAGCGCCAGATGGATCTGGAGACCCAGGGGATCGAGGTACGACTTCACACTCCCTTACGGCTGCAGGCGGGTGTTGAACAGGTGGTGGTCAGTCCAGGAATTCGCTGGGATCATCCTGTGTTGCAGCAGGCTCGTCTACAAGGTATTCCCGTGTTTGGAGAGGCAGAGTTGGCCTGGCAGAGTCTCAAGCATGTACCCTGGGTGGGGATCACGGGCACCAATGGCAAAACCACGACGACAGCCCTGATCGCGGCGATCTTTGCAGCGGCGGGCAAGCGGGCTCCTGCCTGTGGCAATATTGGTCTGCCCCTCTGTCAGGTTGCTTTGGAAAGCCTGCAGACCGGGATCACCCCAGAATGGATCATTGCTGAGCTCAGCAGCTATCAACTCGAGGCATCCCCAACCCTGGCCAGCCCGGCTGTATCTCCGAAGACCCTGCGGATTGGCGTCTGGACCACCCTGACCCCTGATCACCTAGAACGTCATGGCACCCTGGAGGCCTACGCAGCGATTAAGTCCCGGTTGTTAGATCGCGTTTCTCACCGGGTCTTAAATGGGGATGATCGCTTCCTGAAGCAATACCTGGAACGCTGGCCCCAGTGCCTCTGGACCTCCTGCATTCACCCTGAGGCTCCGGTTCATATCCAAGGGGACTGGATTTGGATCAAGGGAGATCCGGTTGCTGCCCTTGGTGATTTCCCGCAACGGCTACCCGGCCACCACAATCTGCAGAACCTGCTCATGGCTGTGGCTACTGCCCATTGGGCTGGGTTGAAGCAAGAGGCGATCGCTCGGGCCCTGGCCGAGTTTCCGGGAGTTGCCCACCGTCTGGAGACCGTGAGAAAGCTCAACGGGGTACGGTTTGTGAATGACAGCAAAGCCACTAACTATGATGCTTCGCTGGTGGGCTTACAGTCTCTGCCTGCCCCGATCATCCTGATCGCCGGGGGAGAGCCGAAGCAGGGGAATGATCAGGCCTGGCTGCAAGTCATTCAGGAAAAGGTGGTGGCGGTGATGCTGATCGGGCGGGCTGCGGCCCTGTTCGCAGAGCAATTACAGGCAAATGGCTTTACAGAGCTGCATTGGGCCCATACCCTAGATGTAGCGGTCGCCCTGGCATGGCATCAGGCCCAGGTGCTTCTGGCTACTGGAACAGATACTGAAGTCACTGTGCTTCTCTCTCCTGCCTGTGCCAGTTTTGATCAGTACGCGAATTTTGAAGAGCGTGGCGAACACTTCCGGCAATGCTGTCAACATCTGGTCCGCTGAGGCGCGTATCCTCCGCTGGCTGACGATCATCTGGCTGATGCTGGGGTTAGCTATGCTATTTTCAGCGTCCTTTCCCATTGCCCAAAAGCTCACCGGTGACGGTCTCTATTTTGTCAAGCGGCAGCTGATCTGGATCGGACTGGGGGGCTGTTGTTTTCTGACCATCGTGCGGGTACCGCTGCGGCGGTGGTTTGCCTTCTCAGGGGTGCTCTGTTTGATTGGCATCGGTCTGGTGATAGCCACTCATATCCCGGGTCTGGGGGTAGAACGGCTGGATGCCAGTCGCTGGCTTGATCTAAAGATTTTGCCTGTCGTACAGCCATCAGAATTTCTGAAACCCTTGCTAATTTTACAGGGGGCCCTGGTGTTTGGTTACTGGTATCAGCACAGCATCGGTTACCGCCTTGGCTGGATTGCTCTGTTTACCCTTAGCCTGCTGGCCATTTTGACTCAGCCCAACCTGGGCACCACCGCCATTTGTGGACTGACCCTCTGGATGATGGCTTGGACCGCAGGGTTACCGATGGCCACCCTCCTGGGGACCGCAGGGTTAGGAGTGGGAGCAGCGATCACCAGTATTTTGTTGAAAGAGTACCAGCGGCGTCGGATCCTGGCCTTTCTGGATCCCTGGGCCAGTGCGCAGGGAGATGGATATCAGCTGGTGCAAAGTCTGCTGGCCATTGGCTCGGGTGGGGTTTGGGGAGAAGGATTCGGCCTGTCGCAGCAAAAGTTGTTTTACCTGCCGATCCAGTATACCGACTTTATTTTTTCGGTCTTTGCGGAAGAGTTTGGTCTGGCGGGTTCCCTCTTCTTCTTGACCTTGCTGGCGGTCTATCTGCTGGTGGGGTTGCGGGTCATGCTTAAGTGTCGGGATCTGGCCTTGCGGTTGGTGGCCTGTGGTTGTCTTTGCTTTCTGGTGGGGCAATCCCTCCTCAATCTGGGGGTGGTGAGTGGCGCCCTGCCCACCACGGGGGTTCCTCTGCCGCTATTCAGTCATGGAGGGAGCTCGATTCTGGCGGCGATGGTGGCGGCGGCCCTGCTGGTGCGCGTGGCCCGAGAGGCGGGTACTGCCGACATTGTTCCTATACATGCGACCCCACAGACCTATGGCGTACTGGCTTCTGAAGTCTGAACCCACCGTCTACAGCCTGGCGGATCTGGAAGGAGATGGTGAGACCCTCTGGGATGGGGTGCGCAACTATCAGGCTCGCAATTATCTGCAGGCCATGCGGATCGATGATCAGGCTTTTTTTTATCATTCCAACACCCAACCTTCCGGGATTGTGGGGCTGATGCAGGTGGTGGCCACTCAGGTGGTGGATCCGACCCAATTCCTGGTTAACAGTCCCTACTTCGATGCTAAAGCGACTCAGGAGCACCCCCGCTGGTGGACAGTGAAACTGAAGTTTCTGGAGTGCTTTCCCCCAGATGGTGACCCTGGATCAGCTCAAACAGACCTTTGCTGACAGCGAACTGGCGGTCGTTCGTCGGGGAAACCGTCTCTCGGTCTTGCCCGTGGCCGATCCTGTGGCCCAACGGATCCTGACCATGGCTGAGGCAGGCCACTTTTCGATGCCTTGATGTGGATTTAACCTGCTTCCTCTACTCTGAAATCGTCATTCCTCTGGCATTCACCATGCTTCCCATTGTTGCGACAGCCTGTCTGACCCTGGCTTCCCTCTCTCCTTGCCAGTTCACGGGACCCCCCCCAGCCCCAATGCTTCTGACCCAGTCAACACCCTCTGACTGGCTACTGGCAGGCCTGGATAAAGTTAAAAAAGAGACTTTCAGGGGGCAATTGCTGACTATACCCAGGCACTAAAACTGGATCCAGAGTATGAGAAAGCCTACTATAACCGTGGCCTGGCCTATCTGGACATTGGGGAACTGGAGCAGGCGGTCAATGATTTCAGCCGCACCCTTCAACTGGACAGCTCACATGCCCGTGCCCATTATCACCGCGGACGCACCCTGATCCTGATGGAGCGATGGGAGGAGGCTGGAGGAGACTTTACGCGAGCGATTGAGTTAGATCCCACCTATGCCAATGCCTATCGCCGCCGAGGAGATGTGCTGGTGCAGCTGAATCGCACGGAAGCCGCCCTCAGGGATTACCAGAAAGCTGCCGAGCTCCTGATCCAGGAAAATGAGCAGGATGCAGCTGAAAAAATTCTGGACAAGATTAAAGATCTGCAGAGTTAGCCTGGTTTTCTGGAGATCTGACTCTCCCATCAGCGGAAAATGATCAAAAACACACAGGAGGGAAGAGTCTGGAGTGGTATAAGTATCCCTATAGCTCAGTTCCTGTCGTCGGCGCATGCATCTTTCACCTCAGGAAAAAGATAAGTTGCTCCTCTATCTGGCCGCTCGCCTAGCCCAGGATCGGCGGGAGCGGGGGTTGAAACTCAACTACCCAGAAGCGGTGGCCTACCTGAGTGCGGCTGTGATGGAGGGAGCCCGCGATGGCCGCACCGTGGCGCAGCTAATGAGTGAGGGGCTGACCTGGTTAACTCAGGCAGATGTCATGCCCGGGGTTGCAGACATGATCCCAGAAATTCAGGTGGAGGCCACCTTTCCCGATGGCACCAAACTGGTGACCCTGCACCACCCGATTCGCTAAGTTCTCATTCCTGATTCGTTATGGCACCCGCCCGCAAACCCAAGCCAACTCCTGCTCCCACTCCCCCCCGCCCTGATCCCAGGTGAAATCCTGCTGGCTGAAGATCCGATCCAGGCCAACCTGGGGCGAGTTACCCAGGAACTGGAGGTCACAAACACAGGGGATCGTCCGGTGCAGGTGGGGTCCCACTTCCATTTTTTTGAGGTGAACCGCGCCCTGCAGTTTGATCGAGAGGCCAGTTTTGGGATGCGCCTGAATATCCCCTCCGGCAATGCCGTCCGCTTTGAGCCAGGGCAAACCCACCGCGTTACTCTGGTGGCTTTTGGGGGGGAAAGGACTTGTCTACGGTCTCAATGCTCTCACCGAGGGAACGGTCCTAACTCAGTCTCAAAAACGGCAAGCACTGTGGCGGCTGCACCGCTGGGGGCCAGAATCCGGTAGGGAAGCTTAAGGTTCAGGGTCTGATCCCAGGGTCTCAGTCAGGCTGTTGTCACGAGAACCATCGAGAGAGCCAGCATGATCAAGGGAGTGTGGGTCCTGGGGGACCAGCTGCAGGAACATCAGCAGGCCCTGGCATCCATCCCTCAGCCTCCCGCAGAGATTCCGGTGATTCTGATCGAATCCCACGACTGGGTTCAGCATCGCCCTTATCACAAGCAAAAGCTGGTGCTGATCTGGTCAGCGATGCGCCACTATGCCCAGCATTTGCGTCAGCGGGGATATCCCGTCACCTATGTCGAAGCTGAGCATTTTCTCGACCCGTTGCAATCCTGGGCTGAGGCACAGCATTTACAGGAAATTCGTCTGGTTGAACCTAGTGATCTGACCATGCGGACCCTTGTGGAGCAGCTAGCCCCTCACCTTCCCTGTCCGGTGCACCTGGTGCAAAACACCTATTTCCTCTGGTCCACAGCGGAACTTACCCACTGGTTTCAGGGACGCAAACGGTGGCTGATGGAGGATTTTTACCGTGAGGGTCGCCGCCGCTTTCAGATCCTCATGGATGGGGAACAGCCACAGGGAGGACGGTGGAATTTTGATCAGGAGAACCGTCAGCCCCCCAAACAAAAAGTGAACTTCCCCATTCCGCCCGTACTGGAGCTAGATGAGATTACCCAGGTGGTGATCCGCAAAGTCGAAACCCAGTTTCCTGATCACTATGGCCAGGTGCATCCCTTTCGCTGGGCCGTCACCCGGACCCAAGCTCTACTGACTCTGGATCATTTCATCTCCCACTGTTTACCCCACTTTGGCCCGCTGCAGGATGCCATGCTCATGGGAGAAGACACCCTCTGGCATTCTCTGCTCTCCCCGTCCCTGAATATCGGCTTGCTGCATCCTCGGGAGGTGATCGCAGCCGCAGAAGCCGCCTATCGCCAGGGACATGCAGATCTGGCCAGTACGGAAGGCTTTATCCGCCAGATCCTGGGATGGCGAGAATATATGCACGGTCTCTATGCAGAGTTAATGCCCCAGGGGTATGGAGATAAAAATTGGTTTGAGCATCAGGCTCCTTTGCCCACCTTTTACTGGACCGCCGACACCGATATGACCTGTATGCGCCAGACTCTGGAGCAATTACAGCGCACAGGCTACGCTCACCATATTCAACGCTTGATGCTTCTCAGTAACTTTGCTCTGATCAGTGGGGTGGATCCTCAGGAGCTGGAATCCTGGTTTCACACCGTTTTTATTGACAGTTTCGACTGGGTGATGCAGACCAATGTGATCGGTATGGGTGTTTTTGCGGATGGTGGGATCCTGGCCACCAAACCCTACGCAGCCTCTGCCAACTATATCCACAAGATGAGCGACTACTGCCGAAATTGCCGCTACAATCACAACGATAAGATTGGGGAAGCCGCATGTCCGTTCAATACCTTTTATTGGGACTTTTTGTTACGGCATCGCCAGAAGCTGACCCAATTGGGCAGGATGGGATTAGTACTCTCACATCTGCAGCGGATGGATCCATCCCTGACCGAGCAAATTCAGGTTGAAGCAGCAGCCTGGTGGCAACGGCAGGACCCAGCCATGTCTTCTCACCTGGAGGATTAAGAGTCTCCAACTCTAAGCTTCCATATTCACTCAGCCTGTTACTGGAGAGGTTTGCCAATCATGAAGTGCCCTCGATGCAGCAAAGACAACATCCGTGTTTTGGAATCCCGTTCTGCCGAAGCGGGGCAAAGTGTGCGGCGGCGGCGGGAATGCATGGCCTGTAATTTTCGCTTCACCACCTACGAACGGATCGAGTTTGTGCCCATTATGGTGGCAAAAAGGGATGGATCCCGCGAGAGCTTCAATCGCAACAAGATTCTGCACGGCGTGATGCGGGCCTGCGAGAAGACTCAGGTGTCTGTGCAGCAGATGGAAGAACTGGTCAATAATATTGAAGAACGCCTCCAGCTACAGGATGTCCAGGAAATCACCACCCAGCAGATTGGCGATATGGTCCTGGAGAAACTGCAGGAGCTGAATGAGGTCGCCTATGTGCGCTTTGCCTCGGTGTATCGCCAGTTTCAAGGGGTGCATGATTTTGTGCATGAGCTCAAGCAACTGGAAGGCCATAATATCTTGTCCTCTCACCCCGAGGTCAACGAATATACCTCACTCTCCTCTCCCCTCTATGCTCCGGAGCGGATCTAGCTGGCTGGCGAGGGTTAGCGATTTCCCTTTCAAGCTATTTTCTGTCGGCAGTTAACTTGTCGGCAGAAGCAAAATTTGCTATCGTCAATAAGCTGATTATTCTGTGTCAGGAAAAGATCTGTGGCCAAGAAGAGCATGATTGCCCGTGAGCGGAAGCGGGAGCGTCTAGCAGAGAAACACAACGCAAAGCGGGCCGAACTCAAGGCTGCTCTGGCAGATCCAGAACTGGATCAAGAAACGCGCATGATCCTCCACGGACAACTGCAGCGGCTTCCCCGGAATAGTTCTCCTACCCGTCTGCGGACTCGCTGCTGGTTAACCGGTCGTCCTCGGGCTGTCTACAGCGATTTTGGCCTCTGCCGTAATGCCATTCGCCTGATGGCTCACGAAGGGTTACTTCCCGGTGTCGTCAAGTCAAGCTGGTGAGCTGAGAGCCTCAGTGAATCTGCCATCCTTTCAGATCTGTGATGCCGATCTCTCTGAAGAGATGGTTTCTCTCTACAGTCGGGATCCTGTGCTTGCGGTTGATACCGAAACCATGGGTCTGTTGCCCCATCGCGATCGTCTCTGTGTGGTGCAGATCTCAAATGCGTCCGAGCAAGTCTGCGTGCTCAGGATTCCCCAAGGCTTACGGGAGGCACCCCGCTTAAAGGCTCTCCTGGAATCTGCTACTGTGGAAAAAGTGTTCCACTTCGCCCGTTTTGACATGGCCATGTTAAAGGCTCATCTCGGGATCCAGGTTGGGCCTGTGTTTTGTACCAAAATAGCCTCCAAGTTGGCCCGTACCTACACCAACAAACATGGGCTTAAAGATGTTGTTCAAGAACTCTGCCAGGTTGAACTGAATAAATCTGCCCAAAGTTCGGATTGGGGGGCAGTGTATGAACTTTCCCCTGAGCAACTTGCTTATGCGGCCAATGACGTTCGCTATCTTATCGCAGCTCGAGCCCGGTTGCAGGCAATGTTAGAACGAGAGGAGCGCTGGGAGTTAGCCCAACAATGCTTTGCTCACCTGCCTACCCTGGTGTCCCTGGATCTCCGCGGGTACAGTCATATCTTTGAACATCAATAAGCTCAGCTCAGGAGGGAGGGGACGATAAACTCTGCCAGTCCTGCTGATAGGTTTCGATCAGGCGAGCCTGTGCATGAATGGCCTCCAGGATGATGGTCAGGTTTTGCCACTCTTCAGTGGGCTGACTGGGATATTGCTTCAATTTTTCCACCATTGAAGCCAGGGTGGATTGTAACTGTTGCATCATTTGTTGTGTTTGTTGGGCGACCTGGATCGTTTCAGCGATGCGAATATTGTTTTGATTTTGTTGATACTTCGCCAGGGATTCGCCCCTGAGAATACTGAGAATAGCTCCTTCCTTGGACCGTTGAGGCACAATCCGTAGTTGCAGAACCAGGGCTCTCCACGATAAACTCTCTCCACCTCAGCAGTTTGGGGTTCCCCGATCACCTGTTCATCTAGGGCCATCATTCGTTTCATGCTGATTAGAAGTTTGGAGCGAATCGCATCGGAAAGCTGTTTGAATAAATCCCTCAGGATTCCCTGCTGGCGATAGCGAATCCGACAGGTGTGCCCCTCAGAAGGCTCTACAAAGATCTGATCTGCCTGTTCATCTAAGGCTCGTCGCAGCATGGAGTTCAAAAGCTGTTGGACTGTCTCATCTGAATCCCCTTCAATGGGGCGGGAGGTGGTGCGACTGGGGGAAGAATCTTCTACCGTCGCTGTTGGTGATTCTTGCACAGCCTCGGGAGCAGCTGGAGGGGAAGGGGCCTCTGCTGCTTTTTTAGTTTTGGAAGAATGGGCCGCTTGCAAAGCCGCAACTTCGGCAGGATCGGGGGGGTGACTAAAATAATAGGCAATCAGATCCTGGTGCTGCTGAAAGGTGAGAGCAAAGGGTTCGACTTTTAGTTCCGAGTAGGCCAACATCTTGCCCACATAATCCAGAGCAGCCAGGTCCTCAGGATCCACCATCCCCAGCAGCAACGACCCTTGATCGATCGCTATCGGTACAACCTGATAGTAAATACAGATTTCTACCGGTAGGTACTGAGCAATCAGGGCGGGGACGCGCGCTCGGTCTATCTTGGACAATTGGGTTACCGCTAGGGACTGATCTCTCTCCGAACTCACCTTACTCCTTAAGCTAGGTCGCTAGCACTATCATAGGCAGCTTTGGGGGGCTTTGAGGAAGCAAGCTTGTGATTACTCGGCTTCTACATGCCAGCGGATCCAGTCATCCTCCACTCTGGCCCACCCACCTCCCGGGAAAGGGGGGGTTTGGGAGCGGCGAGGTGCACTCACCAAGTGCAACAGAACCTCCACCTGATCAAAGGAAGGAGCACCGCATAAATGGTGGCATAAAAAGGTAAATAGGATCTGCCGCTGTAAAGCTAACGGGCTTTTTTGAAGCAGGGGACGAGACAGTCCTTCAGGATCCTCGCGATAGACTTGCGGCCACAGTTGTTGAGTTTGTTCTTCAATCCAGGCGTGCTCGGCGGCAATGAGGGTGGCAGTGCGGTTCAGGGCAGCCTCCACCTGCGGATTGAAATGCTTCTGGAGATAAGGAATCAACTCCTGACGAATGCGATTGCGGGGATGGCTGAGATCCTGGTTGGTGAGATCGGGCCAGACCGGCAGTTGCCTATCCTGACAAAAGCTCGCTGTTTCATGCCGCCATACCTGAAGCATGGGCCGCACCAGCTGAGGGGAGTTAGGTCGCTCCTGGTGGAGGGGACGGCTCCAGCCCAAACTGGTTAGACCTTGGGGCCCGCTGCCGCGCATCAGGTTAAACAAAAAGGTTTCTACCTGATCACTGCCGGTATGGGCGGTCAGAACGGTAGAGCACTGCCAGGCGAGTGCCCAGGTTCCCAGACACTGATAGCGCCACTGTCGGGCTCGATTTTCATCCAGGGTGATCGGATCAGCGGTTTCTATCGCATAGGGAATGTCCTGGGCTTGGAACCAGGACTGCAGAAATTGGGCACAGCGGGTTTCATCCGGCGTCCAGCGGTGATCGCAGTGCAACACAAAGATCTGCCAGTCCCAACGGGGGGCTAGGTCCCGCAAGATCTGGAGCAGACAGAGGGAATCCTGTCCCCCTGAAACCCCCAGGAGGAGCCGTTGTCCTTTTTGCAAAAGCCGATGCTGCCGGATGGCGGTTTGCACACGAATATGCAGCGGTGTAAGGTGAGTTGCCATGGACAGCAAAGTAAAAGCGGTAGATATTCTAGCCGATTTTCTTCTTCAATGATTTGGATTGATCCCCCTATTTATAAGGAATTCGATGACAGGCGATGCTGATTACAGCAGATGGACATTTCAGGATAACCTCTCGGTTCACTAAGCTACGTTTCAATGCAAAACTAGATAACCAAAGCCTCAATTATAGGTATAAGTGGGCTTTCAGCCATTGCAACTCTTTCCTAAAGGGTGAAAATAAAAAAAGAGAATTCAGCAGGTCTCAATCATGCAGGCACTTGGGAAGTGGGCCAGGATTAGTTTGGCCAGTACGGTCGTGACTGTCGCCGTTTGGGGTCAGGATATGGCTCCTCTGCAGGCAGCAACATTCTATGACACCAATGGACATTGGGCAGAAGCTTATATTGATGCCCTCTCGAACAATGGCGTCTTGAATGGCTTTCCCGATGGCACCTTTCGCCCCGATCAGCTGGTGACCCGCGCTCAGTTTGCCACCATCGTCAATACAGCCTTCCGGCTACCCCGTTCCTCTGGGTTTGTCGCTTTTCGAGATTTGCCCCCCAATCACTGGGCGGCGGATGCGGTTTCAACGGCAACAGCGAATAACCTGGTGGCAGGCTTTCCGGATGGAACGTTCCGCCCCGAGGAAGCGGTTACCCGCACCCAAACATGGGTAGTTCTGGTCAATGGCTTAGGAAATGTCTCTCTGCCAGTGGGACAGCCTGCGACGCTCTTTCAACGCTACCGCGACGCCGCCACCATCCCCAACTGGGCGTTATCCCAGGTGGCTACAGCCGATCAGGCTCAGTTGATCGTTCCCTATCCCGATCCCACCCTCCTGGAACCGAACCGCGCTGCCACTCGCGCTGAAGTTGCCGCCTTTACCTATCAGGCATTGCAACGGCAGGGGCAAGCTGGGGTGATCGGACAGAACCCGCTTCCCCAAACTCCAGTCGCTGCTGACTTTGATGTTCGTCTCTCTACTGTCCCTGCTGGGACCCTGGTTCAGATAGCTTCTAACGCGGTGGATCGGGTGCTGATCGCCCCAAACGAGACCCGTCCCTTTTCGCTGATCACCCTGAATCCGATTCGTAATCCGCAAGGGGAGATTCTGGTTCCCTATGGCTCTCGGGTGGATGGTCGCTTTGAACCTGCGCCTGGAGGCACCCGTTTTGTAGCTGAAAGCATCATTATTCAAGAGCAGGTCTTCCCTCTAGCCGCCCAGTCGGATGTGATTCCTGATGTAAAAGATCCCAGACAAACCAACAGGGGTCAGGTGGCTCAGGATGCCGCCATTGGTGCTGCAGCCGGGGCAATTTTAGGGCTGGTGACCGGAGATCAGGTAATAGCCACGGAGGAAGTGCTGGCAGCAGGAGCAGCAGGAGCAGCAATTGGGAACTTTACAGCACCGCGAGTGTCTATCCTCTCCCCTCAACAGCCTCTTTCCCTGCGGCTGACCCAGGATCTGACTACACTGCGTTAATTCAGGGAAGGGGGGAGGTGGTCTGGGGCATGACCCCATTCATGGCGATGATTTCCTCAATGACGGAGCGCACAATCGGAGCAGCAACCGAAGAACCGTAGGCATCATCACCTTTGGGCTCATCCACCACGGCCAGGATCACATAGTCCGGTTTTAAAGCTGGGAAATATCCAACAAAGCTGGTGATCCGCTTGCCCTTGATATATCCCCCTTGAGGGCTGGCCTTTTGGGCCGTGCCAGTCTTCCCGCCGATTTCGTACCCCTCCAGGTAAGCGGAGCGTCCCGTCCCGTATTCCACCACATCTCGCATTTGGGTACGTACTGTGCGGGTCGTTGTTTCTGACAGAACCCTGATCGGTTCTGGGCGGGAGGGTTGCCAGATCGTTTCTCCTGAATTCGTTTCCACCAGCCCTTTCACCACATGGGGAGTAATCTTGAATCCTCCATTGGCTAAAACACAGTGGATGCTGGTCAGGCCTAAGGGGGTCAGGGAAAAGCCCTGTCCGAAGGAAGTCGTCGCTGCCTCAATGGGAACGGTGGTGAACTGACGACGGGATTTGAGTTGACTGGCCGGCTCAAAAGGTAGATCCACACCCGTAGGACTGTTCATCCCCAAGCTGAGAAGGCCTTGATAGTAGCGCTCGGGATTGAGGCGATCCATCAAATGGACCATGCCCACGTTACTGGATTGTTTCATCACATCCCCCACTAGCATCCAGCCATGCGCCCCCCGCTGATCAAAGTCATAATTCTGGATTGGCCACCCCCCCACATAGATCTGGCCCTGATCATAAACGGTGGTGTCGGGCTCGATCACCGCAGCATCCAGGGCAAGGGCAATGTTGATCGGCTTGAAGGTGGAGCCTGGCTCGTAGAGATCGGTGACCGCCCAGTTGCGGAAAAGACTGGGACTATAGCCATCGTAATAGCGGTTGGGATCGTAGGTGGGTTCACTGGCCATCGCCAGAATCTCACCTGTTTGGGGAGCCATGACAATTACACTGCCCCGTAAGGCCTGAAAGCGATCCATCTGGACTTTGAGGGCGGTCCGGGCTGCTCGTTGCAGGCGCATATCGAGAGTGGTTTGTAAAACAGTTTCTCCAGACTGCAGGAGCTTCTCTGGAACTTCGGCAGCCAGGGGATAGCCATATCCATCGCGGGGAATAGTCACTGGCTTCAACGTCCGTTCTAGCAGTTGTTGGTGAGCATATTCCAATCCTGCCTGTCCCTCATGATCCAGATCGACATACCCGATCACCTCGGCCACCATCTCTTTTTGCGGGTAGATCCGCTGTCTTTCACTCACCAGTTCCAGGCCATCAATGTAAAGAGTGCGAATCTGATCGGCGACCTCGACAGGCACCCAACGTTCCAGGCGGATGGCTGAGTTCTGGGAAGTATTTAACCGCTCCCACAGGGATTCGCTCGAAACCTTGAGAATGGGGGCCAGCTTGGGTGCAATCTCATCCGGTCTGTGATTTTTAAACAGGGTTGGATGTGCCCAGAGCGTGTAGACAGGACGATCAACGGCTAACAGTTCTGCTTCCTGATTGACCAGGGAATGTCGATCCACAATCGAACGCCGAGGAATAAAGGGACGCAGCTGAGCCTGCTGTTGAGCGATGGCCCGCTTTTGCAGTTCTGGAGCCTGGTTCACCTGCAGATCCACCAAGCGCCATGACATGAAAGCAATCCCCAGCATCAGGGCTGCGGCCATTAACCAGGCGCGTAACAACAACTCTCGCCGTAAGGGGGATTGGTTCCCAAGAGCGATCGGAGGATCCCTAAAAAGGCACCTGGGAGAGAAGTCTCATCCCTAGATTTACGCTGTCTCATTGAATAGGCAGGACCGCCCCCACTTGCAGATCGAGCCAAGCGGAGACGTTGCGGTCGGCGGCGACCGGATCGGGTGTGAAATCTACCCTGAGTCACCTCAACTCCTCACCATTCCAACCCTAGTGTAGGAGGTTGCTTGAAATCTGTCTCTAACCACCATGCCCCCTAAAATCTCAACTACGGTGCCTTTCCCAGAGGAGGCTGACCCTGGAGTGTAGGGGAGCAACCTGATTGAGTACCCAGCCCAGGGGCCCCTGCAGATACCAGCACGAGGCAAAATGAGTTTTGCCCACCGCCTGAGTAACGCGGTCCAGGAGAATCGCCAGCAATAGGATTCCCAGCCCTCCGATCCCGGCCATACCCACATCCAGGTTGCCCAAACCCTTCAGAACCACCAGACCCAGCCCAGGGACCGCGATCATGGACGTGACCACCGACATTCCCAGCGCGAATAGCACGGTTTGATTCACCCCAGCCAGAATAGTGGGTAAGGCCAAAGGGAATTGGACGTCCAGAGCAGTTGTGCAGGAGTAGCCCCAAAGGAGCGGGATGCTTCTACCATTTCTTCAGGCACCTGCCGGATCCCAAGGTTGGTCAGGCGGATCAGAGGAGGAATGGCATAGATGACCGTAGCAATCACCCCCGGGACTTCTCCAATACCAAACAACATGACCACAGGCACCAGATAGACAAACACTGGCAGAGTTTG
>JAAUUJ010000179.1 GCA_012030715.1 Synechococcaceae cyanobacterium SM2_3_1
GGAGCCACCTGAGTCAGTTCCTGAGCCCGCGAGGCCGGCAGAAGCATCACCGCCTTTACCCCCGGTGGGATCCCCAGGGCTACTCGAGCCTGCTCCCGCCGCGGGGCATGCTGCAGAATATCGATCAGGGGATGCCCCACCCAGCGGACATTTCCACCCGCCTGTTGATAGTGCTCGGCCTCTTGCGGAAAAATGGCCAGCATTAAACGCATCCGCTCCGCTAATCGGTAGGACAACTGCGAGGTTGCCGACCAAACCCATTCCTGGGGAGCAATGTAGTACACCGCCGGAATTTTCAATGTTTGCAGCAGGGCACTGATGCGACTATTCACGCCAATGTAGTCCACCAGATACAAAGATCGGGGGGATGCTGACGCAGGTAGCGGCGAATCTTCCACTCCGCCCACAGGGCTGGACCTAAAAGCGGAATGGCCTCGATCAAGCCAATCGAGCTGATGGCCGTGGTGTTGTGGATCAGCGTGGCTCCTGCTGCCGCCATCCGCTCTCCGCCCACCGCCGTAATGTTCAGATCGGGACGCTGATGTAAAAGCGCCTTAATCAGGTAACTGGCCTGCAGATCCCCGGAGACTTCACCCGTGCAGAAAAAAACGTGGGGCATAGGGGATTAAAGATCTGGAGTTTCTTCCGCCGGATTGCGGAGGGGAGGTAAGGGTCGCCGCCGTTGAGGTTGGTTGAGGGATGCTTCCAGAAAATCCAGCAGGTGGGTGAGCATGCGTTGTTCAGGCCATTCCCGCAGGGTTTGCAGAGCTTTCTCAAAGGGTAAACCGGAACGATAAAGCAGGCGGTAGGCTTTTTTGAGAGTGCTTAAGAGGTCTTCACTGGCATGGGCCCGCTTCAGACCCACGAGATTCAGACCTCGGATCCGGCCTGGGTGCCCTTCTGCCAGCAGAAACGGAGGTACATCCCGATCGATACGGCTCATTCCCCCACCATGGCCAATTCACCAATATGGGTGAACTGATGGATCCCTGCGCCTCCCCCCAGGCGCGCCCGCGACTCAATCAAAACATGCCCTGCCAGCATCACAGAGTTTGTAATAATCACCTGATTGCCAATCACACAGTTATGAGCAATGTGGGCATAGGCCATGAGGAGAGTATCATTGCCGATGATCGTGGATTCCCCCTCACGGGTAGCCCGGTTAATCGTGACACATTCACGGATACGGTTATGATTGCCAATCACAACTCGACTGGGGGCCCCATCATATTTCAGATCCTGAGGTTCCATACCGATCACAGCGCCGGGAAAAATTTGGTTGTGGGAACCAATCTCAGTCCAGCCATCAATGACAACATGGGGGCCTACTAGCGTATGGGCACCAATGCGCACATGTTCCCCAATCACGCTATAGGGGCCTACTGAGACGGTCTCATGCAGCTCTGCCCGAGGGTGTATGACGGCCGTAGGGTGGATCCCCTCCACCCATGAGCCCCAAGACGAGCGTGAAGTCATGTCCAACCCAGCAAGCAAACTTGTTCAAACTCCAACTGTTTACAGAAAGAGGGGGCAAAGACCTGGTCACGTCTACTCAGAAGCCCTGTCATCATGCCGTGATCTGTCGTTCTACCCCATCATCTCTAGAACAACACTTTAGCAGGGTCTATGCTCAGGTGTTGCAAATGGTGTCCAGGTCTTGCTGGACCATCTCAATCCACCAGAGAAAACATCAATTCACCTTCGGTCACTAATTCTCCCATCACCTGAGCGCAGCAGCGCATTTTGCCAATTCGCTTGCGCCGAATCGTGATCAACTCCGCCGCCAGGATCAGCTGATCTCCAGGGACAACTGGACGACGAAACCGAACCTCGTCAATCCCCGCAAAAAGGGCCAACCGCTCAGCTGCATCTGGCAACAAAGTCAAGACCAGCCCCCCCACCTGAGCCATCGCCTCCACAATCAAAACCCCAGGCATGATCGGTCGGCCTGGAAAGTGCCCTGGAAAGAAGGGTTCATTGACCGTGACATTCTTGATCCCAATAGCTCGCTCTCCTGGAACATAATCCACAATCCGATCCACCAGCAGAAAGGGATAGCGGTGGGGTAGCACCTCCTGAATTTGCTGGGTTGTGAAGATAGCAGGGGCAGTGGAGAAATGTGCGAGATTGGGAAAACCGATCTTGGGGGAAGAACTGGTGGCAGTGTCACTAGGCATGGTGAAGATGTTGAGGTAAAAACAAAAAAGAAGTTGTGGAATCAGGATAAATCGGATCGGCACAAAAACTGCGACTGCATCAGGGATTGACTGAACCGATGATGCAGAGCATGGCCAGCTTTGTGGGCAAGAATATGCGCTCTAACTTGAAAGCCCAGCAGACTTAAATCCCCCAGTAAATCTAGCAGCTTATGTCGCACAGGTTCATTCTCAAATCGCAAAGGTGTTAACCAATCTGATTCTGTGCACACAATGGCATTCTCCAGACTCCCCCCCTTGATTAATCCATGCTGACGGGCACGCTCCACATCCTGCAGGCGAGTAAACGTGCGCGCTGGAGCAATATCCTGGCGAAAGGAGGTCTCTGACCAGACCCAACTGTACCATTGCTGGCCAATCGGTGAATCAACAAAGTCAATGGCATAGCTGAAGCGGGCCTCAGGACTGGGCACAGCTGCCACAAAAGCTTCCCCTTCCCACACCGTCAGCGGCTGATCCAGGCGAGCAACGACCCGAGGTTGATCCTGTTCCTGCACCCCGTTCTCCAACAGAGCCAGCACATAGGGACGAGCGGAGCCATCCAGAATTGGAAGTTCAGGCCCATCCACAGCAATGATGCAGTTATCAATCCCGAGGCCAGACAATGCGGCCAGACAATGCTCTACAGTTTGAATGCAGACATCTCCACACTGCAGTTGGGTTGATAAGGAGGAGACTGTCAGGTTATCTAGACGAGCGGCAATCTCTACAGGTGGATTTAGATCAGTGCGAACAAACACATACCCCTGTCCAGGACATGCAGGTTGCAGTTGGCAGTGCACAGGTAAACCTTGATGGAGACCCACCCCCTCCAGGGTACAGGGGCGCACCAGAGTTCGCTGCGGGGCCAAGTTGGGAACATCGCGGTCGAGAAGAGGTGAAAGAAGCTTAATTAGCCTACCCTGAAGCAGCTTCCCATGAGAATTACTATCGAAGCGGCCATTACGAGCTAGTAATACTTTTCGCCATGTACCCGATCACCAAACCAATCAGTAGCGCCCAAATCTGCCCTGATGAGACAAACTGGTTCCAACCCTTCGCAATATCACCCAGAACATCTTGATTAAAATTCTGGGCTGGAACAACAATTGTTGCCGTGTGCATATGTTCAGATCCCGCAATCCCGACGGCAGAGGATTGTGAGGCCAGGGACAGAAGAATGGATGGGCTCACGGTCATCAGATCAGCTCCTATCAGGGATGATTTAGACTGAAAAAAGGGGGGAAGTGTCCCGCAATGACCCCGGGGCAAACAGGGCGTCAAGAGGCAAGTAAACCTTTGCAGGTTTTCCCTAGACGATCAGGCTGGCCCTATTATATAAACTACGACTCAGGTTCGGGCAAGAACTGCAGCGCTTTTGCTAGTTTTCCTGGGATACCTTCAGCACCACCAGGGTCATATCATCTGCAGAACTCCGCAGTTGACCAGGGTAATCTTGCCAGTGAAAATCTGTGTAGTCCCCCAACTCCTCAATAAAGTGGGCAGGGATCCGTTTTCGTTGCCGTGTATTCTCTGGAGCTGCTTCTTGTCGAAAATTCTCCACCTGCTGAAAAAGGCTCTGCAGGATGTCATGGGGATCTTGAAATTGCTGAGAGGCGATCTGGACGGCGGCCTCTAAACCCGAGGTTTCCAGGCGTTCTCCGCGGGAGTTTGCTGCTTCGGTAAATCCATCCGTGTAATAGACCACCACGTCTCCAGGATGCAATTGTACACATCGCTCTTCATACGTACTGTTGGGGTCAAGGCCAATCAAAGGACCCGCAGTATCGAGAGGGGTAATCGATTCAGTCTTAGCACTCCAGAGCAGTGTGGGGTTGTGGGCTGCATTGCTGAAACATAGACGACGGGTGGAAGGATCATAGTCGGAGTAAAACAGGCTGATGAAGCGGTTGGAATTATCCAGATCGTTAAACATCACCTGATTAAGATGCTGCAAGATCCGGGAGGGACTGTGATAATTCAAAACCTCTGCCCGTAGCATCCCCCGGGTCATCGTCATTAACAAACCTGCAGGCACACCTTTCCCCATGACATCGCCAATCACGATAGCCAGCCGTTGAGACTCCTCCTGGCCTGGATCGTCTGGGGGACAGGGAATGCGGATAAAGTCATAATAGTCACCCCCCACCTGACTGGCCGCCTGACAGCGAGCCGAGAGAGTGATCCCCTGTACACAAGGGTACTGGCGGGGAAGCAATTGGGCCTGAATTTCTGAGCCGATCTCCAATTCCTTTTCCAGAGCCACACGACGGCGGAGTGCCACTGTTAATTCATCGTTTTCGATAGCCACTGCAGCCTGATCGGCAATCAGTCGGAGCAGTTGCTGGCGGGCATCATTCCAGAGGTAGTCTGACTGTTGAGTGAATATGTATAACCGACCTCGAACCGTATTTCGGATCAGGAGCGGGGTGCCATAGAGCTGCATCTTTTCCCCCAGGACCTGATGCAGAGTAGAATCCAGAACCTCTTCAACACCAGCAGCCTGTTCAAAAGAGAGCCAGGTGGATTGCAGTCGAGTATCCCCCTGGGTGGGGGAGGCAAGCGAATAGGTGATGGGTGTCGCGACCTCAGGAGATGTCTTGATCAGGGTGGACAGAGATATCTGGTGGAGGGCCTTCTCGATCCGAGAGCGAATCTCCTCCCGAACGTCCATGTCGACCCAGTGGAGTTGCTCCAGAACAATGCGACCATTGGGTTGAAACAGGATCAGAGCTCCCCCATCGGCATCCGTCAAATGACTGGCCACAAAGGCAATTAACTCCAATACCTGATTCAGGTTCTTAAACGAGCGCAGGGCAAATGCTAAAGCTCCAAACAGATCCTGCATTCTCCGTTGCTCTCGGGTGACTTCTCGATTGTCTTGTGGTACGGGGAATAGGCGTTCCCCTCGAGGTTGGAGGGAAAGTACAGGCGGATCTGAAATGGATTCATCCGCCGTCTCCTCTGAGGTATCATCGCTTAGGCCAGCATCTGGCAAGATCATCGGACCCGAGGGGGAAGCGCCGGGTGCGGTCGGATCAAAAGGGGCAGAAGGGGAAACAGACATGAGAACAGGATAATGAGTGGTCCCGCACTGAATTGGTCACCAGCTACTCAAGCAAAGCATAATTCAACGGGTATAACTAAACTTAGCCAGACAGCTTAGCAAAAATAGCATAAATTCACCTCTGAAGATAAAAAGGTGGGCATGAGGGGAGAAAACCGCATCCTCTATCGCTTATCTCTGAAGATCAATCCTCTGAGTCAGGAATTGTTACCTACCGAAAACTCTTGAACTTCCCCAAAACATTCCCCCTGATCAATAATTGACACTGAGTAAATATACTTAGCAATAGCCTTGATCTTCGGGTTTGCTGGAGCTGAAATAATGGTGTTCTCATTGATCCCTCAGCCAGCACTGATATCAATAGCTAAGAAATTGAGGGAAATCATGACGGGACGATCTCAGCGGCGGCGTACTTTTTTGATGGCATCAGGAGGGCTAGCGAGCTTCTTGGTGGGAATGGGATCCCTTCAACAGTCAAGAGCTGCTGAAATGGGTAAGCGGATGCCAGAGTTCGCGGGTATTGACACCTGGCTGAATAGTGAACCTCTGACGATGAAGGGCTTACGAGGACAGGTGGTTGGGGTGCAATTCTGGACCTTTGGCTGTATCAATTGTCAGCGTACCCTTCCTCATATCACCTCACTGTATGACACTTACGCCGATCAGGGTTTTGTCCTGGTGGGAGTCCATACCCCTGAATTTCCTCATGAGCGGGATCTTGGCAACATTGAGAAAGCCATGCAGAAGTGGCAGATTCGCTATCCGGTTGCTGTTGATAACCAATTCCGTACCTGGAGAGCTTACAACAATCGGTACTGGCCCCACCTGTTTCTGGCGGATCGCTCCGGGATCCTGCGGTTTGATCATATTGGCGAAGGCCGCTATGGCGATATCCAGCGGGCCGTAGAGCTGCTTCTGCAGTTGAATTCTGCTCCTCAGGGCTAATGTCTCTGATTGGATTAGCGTTTCTGGCGGGCCTGGTTACCCTGCTGTCGCCCTGTATTCTCCCGATTTTGCCCTTCCTGTTGGGGCGATCAGTGCAGAACCATGCCTGGGGTCCGGTGGTGATGGTGAGTGGGCTGACGCTCTCGTTTGCGTTAACGGGCAGCCTCATGGGTTTTTCGGCGCAGTTTTTGGGGCCGCTGAGTCAGGGCTTGAGACAAATGGCCATGGTGTTTCTGCTGCTGCTGGGGATCATGTCCATATTTCCCCGCTGGAGTTACTTTCTGTGGCAGCGTCTCCGCCCTCCTCTGGGGGTCCAGGCCTCCACCCATCAGCGGGGTTCTCTCGGAGCAGACTTTATCATCGGGACCCAACTGGGCCTGATCTGGATCCCTTGTGCAGGTCCGATTCTGGCATCGATCATCACCCTGATTGTGGTCGATCAGAGAATCTTTTCAGGGTTTACCGCCCTGCTTGCCTATGCTCTGGGTGCAGGCTTACCCATGCTGGGGATTGCCTATGGTGGTAAACAGATCTTGCATCACCTGCGCCAGCTTTATCCTCTAACTGGGATCCTACAACGTCTGGCAGGAGTAGCGATTGCAATCGCCGCTTTGGGAATTCTGCTGGGGTGGGATCAATCGCTGCAGCTGTGGCTGGCACCTCTGTTTCCACCCTTGCCACTTTAGGTCAAATCAAGATCAGCACTCCATTGACAGCCTTGTACTACCATTGTAGTATTTGTATTGCAGGCAGTGGCTGCCGAAGTTTTTTCTGGGCTCTGTCAGATGGCTGATTGAGCAGCCCCCATGCCAGTTTAGGAATGGGATCCCTGGCCCATCAGGAGTGAATGTATGACCTACCAGACCCTTGACATCACAACTCCAACGCCTGTGTACTCCTGGGCAAACCATACCCTGGGCTCCCAGGAACTGAAAATGGCCAAAAACATGGCCTCGCTTCCCTTTGTGTTCAAGCATATTTCGTTAATGCCGGATGTGCATCTGGGCAAGGGGGCCTTGGTGGGGTCGGTGCTGGCCACTCGCGATGCCCTGATCCCTGCTGCCGTGGGGGTGGATATCGGCTGCGGCATGCACGCCATCAAAACTGCTTATACCGCTCCTCAGCTGGAAGGCAAGTTGAAAAAGATCCGGACCGAGATCGAGGCCAATGTTCCCACAGGCTTTTCCGAAAACCGTGAGGCCAGTAAGGAAGTGCAGAATTGGCAGGGATGGCGCGAGTTTCAGACCTTGCATGCTGGGGTTCAGGATCTGGAGACCAAGGCTCACCGTCAGCTGGGTTCGCTGGGGGGAGGTAACCACTTCATCGAAGTTTGTCTCGATACCGAGGAGCAGGTGTGGATCATGTTGCATTCGGGATCCCGCCATATCGGGAATCAACTGGCCCAGTGTCACATGTCGACAGCCCGCGAACTGGCCCGCCTCAGTCACACCTCCCTGCCGGATCCAGATCTCTCCTATTTTGTGCAGGGCACCCCTGAGTTTGCTGCCTACTGGCGGGATCTGCAATGGGCTCAGCAGTATGCTCGTACCAACCGCGACGTGATGATGGCCCGGGTAAAACGGGTGGTGGAAAAGCATGTGGCCGGAGGTAAACCCTTTAAGCCATTGCTGTCGGTGAACTGCCACCACAACTACGCCGAAAAAGAGGTGCACTTTGGTGAAAAAGTTTACGTCACCCGTAAGGGGGCTGTCCGTGCTCAAATTGAAGACTATGGCATCATCCCAGGATCCATGGGAGCCCGCTCCTTCATCGTCAAAGGTAAGGGCAATCTGGACAGCTTCTGCTCCTGTAGCCATGGTGCTGGACGAACCATGTCTCGTAACCAGGCCAAACGACACTTCAGCCTTGACGATCTGGTCCAACAGACCCAGGGAGTGGAGTGCCGCAAGGATCCAGGTGTCCTGGACGAAATTCCAGGGGCCTACAAACCCATCGACGAGGTCATGGCACAGCAAAAGGATCTCGTGGAGGTGGTGGCTACCCTGAAGCAGGTGATCTGTGTTAAGGGGTAACCCATGGGGAGAATGCGTCGGGCGTTCCTGGACAAGTTCTCCCCGCTTCGATTCAAAAAGAACCCGACCCGATCGCAAGGGCCACCCCCTCTAGAAAGGG
>JAAUUJ010000180.1 GCA_012030715.1 Synechococcaceae cyanobacterium SM2_3_1
TCCTACGGGTGGGTCATTAGTTCTAAATATAGCTGAAACCTCTCAAGGTATCTCGGTATCTCCCACTCAGCTTACATTTACAGACACCACTCCCCAGACGGTCACCGTCACTCGTGAAAATGCTGGATCCTTTGATACCCAGATCACAATCTCTCGGTCGTCGTCTACATCAGCAGTCAACTACGGTCCAGGAACCCTGCAAACTTCGACTGTTAATGTGACTTCTACTCCCAGCCGCTAAACCCTCAAACTCTTACCAACAGATTTCAGGATCCTCCACTGGGGGATCCTTTTTTTGACTTATCAGCGGATCTTGTCGTCGAAACAGATCCCTGATCTCCGCTAACAGCACATTGAAACGCTGATCAGATTCATAATTCCGCTGACTGAAATGGGGGATCCGTCCAATCCTCACCGTTTAAGATCAAATAGAACCTGCAACTTCGGCAAGGCCAGCCATGACTTCTCAACTCACAGAGACAGCCCTTCCAACCGATCAACCGATCCCACCGCTGGAAAATGGGGATCACCTCACACGCCCTGAGTTTGAGCGGCGTTATGCAGCCATGCCCAATCTGAAAAAAGCGGAACTGATCGAAGGAAGGGTCTATATGGCTTCGCCCCTAAGATTTACCCCCCACGCCGAACCCCACAGTCGCATCGCGACCTGGATCGGCACCTACGCAGCCTTCACTCCTGAAACCTTGGCAGGTATTGATCCCACCCTGCGCCTGGATCTGGACAACGAACTTCAACCCGATGCCGTCCTGATCATCAGTGAACAGGCAGGCGGCATGGCCAAACTGACTCAAGAAGGCTACCTGCAGGGGATTCCCGAACTGGTAATTGAAATTGCAGCCAGCAGTGCCTCCATGGATCTGAAAACCAAAAAGCAGGTTTATCAGCGCCATGGAATCCCAGAATACATCGTCTGGCAGATGTTTGAAAATGAGCTGGTCTGGTTTCATTTGAGAGAAGGCATCTATCAGGTTCTGGATCAAGATCCCGATGGCATCATGCGGAGCCAGGTTTTCCCCGGATTATGGCTGGAGGTCGCAGCCCTCCTGAACAGTCAGATGAGTCAGGTTTTACGGATCCTGCAGCAGGGGATCGAGTCCACAGAGCACCAAGAGTTTGGAGAAACCCTGGCTACTCGACTAGAGAATTCCTAGATCTTCAAAGCCCTGGATAAAAATAGCAACTGTTGGTAAAGCATCTCGATCCGTGGAAGATCAGCTCCTCTCTCCTGAGCCATGCGCAACGGGATCCCTACAATCGCTTCTACTTCTAAAGGGCGCTGGTGGTCAAAATCCAATTTCATGCTGGTCTTGTAGGGCTGCATGCGCTCGGTTCTGGCCAGCATATCTTCAACAAAATCGGCTGAGATCGATCGGCCACAGACGGCTGCCCCCTGCACAACCTCCCGCATAATCGTCTGAGCCAGAGATCGGGTCGCCGGATCAGCCATCATCTCATTCGTACTGGCATTCAGGATCACCGAAAGGCTATTGAAGGGAATATTCCAGACTGATTTCTGCCACCTGGAAAGTAGCAGATCTTGACTCAGCTTGATCTTGATCCCTGCCCGTTCAAAATCCGCCTGAATCTGTTGCATCCGTGGTGTGATCCCTTGAGGGGTGTAACCAGGACCATAGTCCGCCAGCTGGATCAGGCCGTAGTCAAGATGATGAATCTCCCCAGGACCGACTTTATTGGAGCAGAGAAAGCACAATCCACCCATCACCCGCTCAGGCCCCAGAATGCTGGCAATCAACTCTTCCCCTCCCAGGCCATTTTGCAACAGTAGCACCACTCCCTGTTCAGCCACCACAGAGGGGAGAAACTCAGGTAGCAGATGATTTTGCACCGCCTTCAACGCCACGATCACCACATTAGCGGGGGGCATTGAAGCCACAGACGCATGGGCATGCACATGGGGTAGATGAAAGTCGCCCTCACAGGACTGGACGTGCAACCCCCGCTTCCGCACCTGTTCATAGTCGCTGTGCAGCAAAAAGTGGACTTCTAGGCTTGCCCTTTGCAGCCTTGCCCCATAGAACCCCCCCAGAGCCCCTGTCCCCAGGACTGCATAACGACGGGTTGCTGGCAGTGTGCGGGTGGATTGATCCATTCCCTTGATCCAACCTGATAACTGATCCACCGTTCAAGGTTAATCAAAAACTGCTCGGGTATCACTTTTCACCTCTAGAGCTTCACCTCTGAGAGCAAAGAAGGCAATAATCTCTGGGAAATAGGTATCAAGATCCTCTTTCCAGGACTCATCATACTGAGCCGTAAGCATCACTTTATTAATTGTTACGGTTACGTCCCTTAAGATAAGAGGCTGCATGATCTGTGGGCAGGGCATGGGAAAGGTTTCTCTGATCGGGGCAGGACTGGGGGGCAAAGAAGGCTTGACGCTGCGAGCCTGGGCGCTTCTCCAGCAGGCAGATCTGGTTCTGGTGGACGGGCTGGTGGATCCACTTCTGTTGCAGGATCTACCCTCTCAGGTGGAGGTGATTGGGGTGGGTAAGCGCCAGGGGCAGGAGGGGTGGTCACAGGCGAAGCTGAATCAGCTTTTGCTGAAGTACGCTCAGGCAGAGAAGGCTGTGGTGCGGCTGAAGTCTGGAGATCCGCTGATTTTCGGCCGTGTTTTTCAAGAAATTGAAGTTCTGCAACGGGCGGGCATTGATTTTGAAATTGTCCCCGGTCTCTCCTCGGCTCTTACTGGCCCCTATTATGCAGGCATTCCCCTCACCCACCCTGATCTGAGTACAACTCTGACGATTCTCACCGCCCATGATCTGGAGCGATTGCCTGGCATGCCCTGGTGGCCATGGATACCCTGGTAATTCTGATGGGCACGCAGAAGCTGGTGCAGATAGGGGAGCGATTGCTTCAGGCCGGAAGAGGTTCGGAAACTCCCATGGCTGTGATCCGGCAGGCGGGGCAAGTGGATCAGCAGGTCTGGCAGGGCAATCTTGGTCAGCTGCCCCAGGATCTGGCCCATGTGCAGCTGGCACCTGCGGTGATTGTGGTGGGAGAGGTGGTGCGCCTGCGGGGACAGATCCAGCCCTACGTCCAGCTACCGCCGCGTCGACCCCTTTCTGGACAAACGGTACTGGTGACTCGTGCCGCAGATCAGGCCTCTGATTTTACGGAGTTGTTACTGCAGCAGGGAGCGCGGGTATTGGAGATGCCCACCCTCAGCATTGCACCTCCCTCCAGCTGGGAACCTCTGGATCAGCAATTGCACAGCTGTCCAGGTTCGACTGGCTGATTCTGACCTCTGCTAATGCAGTCTCCAGCTTTTTTAAGCGTCTGCAGGTGGCTGGGAAAGACAGTCGTGCTCTGGCGGGTGTCCAGGTGGCTGTGGTGGGGACAAAAACCGCTGTGGTTCTGGCGCAGTTTGGAATTCAGCCAGATCTGAGTCCGGAAAAGTTTGTGGCGGATGCCTTGCTGGAGTCCTTGATCCAGGTGGGACCATTGCAGGCAAAGCGGATCCTTTTTCCCCGAGTCGAGTCCGGTGGACGGGAGGTGTTGGTGCAGGGACTCAGGGATCAGGGGGCGGAGGTGAGTGAGATCCCCGCCTATGAATCCGCTTGTCCTCAGGAGGGGGATCCCCATGTGATTCGGGCGCTGCAGGAAAAATCAATCACGGTGGTCACCTTTGCCAGTTCAAAAACCGTGCAGCACTTTGTGCAGTTGCTCTCCCAGGCGGATCTGGATCCACAGGTGCTGGAGGGAGTGGTGATTGCGGCAATAGGTCCCAAAACCGCTGACACCTGTACCCAACTGCTGGGCCGTGTGGATGTGGTACCGGAGCAGTACACTTTACCGGATCTGACGCAGGCGCTGGTCACCCATTTCGATGGGGGTCAGGTAGAAACGCTATCATGATCCCAGTTCAATGATGATCAAGTCAGCACATAACCTCTATGGAACTTGCCGAATTAAGACGGTCAATCGAACAGCTCTCATCGCGCCTGGGTCATGCCCAGGACTATCTTTGACCTGCCTAATCTGGAACAACAGATCGCGGTCATGGAGCAGGAGGCCTCGGATCCAAGTTTTTGGGATGATGCCGAAGCCGCTCGCCGCCAGATGCAAAAGCTGACCGATCTGAAAAATAGCTGGGATAAAGTGCACCACTGGCAAACCCAATTGCAAGATGCTCAAGCGATTCTGGAACTGTTGCAGGAAGATCAGGATGCCAGCCTGCAGGCAGAAGTGGAAGGGGGATTAGCAACCCTGGATCAGGAGCTGGATCAGTGGGAATTGCAGCAGCTACTATCCGGCCCCTATGACGTACAGGGGGCGATCCTGACGATCACGGCGGGGGCAGGGGGAACCGATGCTCAGGACTGGGCGGAGATGCTGCTGCGCATGTACACCCGCTGGGCAGAGAACCAGGGATTCAAGGTCTCGCTGTCTGAGTTGTCTGAGGGGAGCGAAGCGGGGATCAAGTCCGCCACTCTCCTGATTGATGGTCGCTATGCCTATGGCTACCTGCACGCGGAAAAGGGCAACCACCGCATGGAGCGGATCAGCCCCTTTAATGCCAATGGTAAGCGTCAGACCAGCTTTGCGGGAATTGAGGTGATGCCGATTGTGGAGGATGCTGGGGAATTTCAGATCCGTCCGGATGAACTGGAGTTTGAAACCTCACGCTCCGGCGGAGCAGGCGGGCAGAATGTCAACAAGGTGGAAACCGCGGTGCGAGTGATCCATAAACCCACGGGGCTAGCGGTGCGTTGCACAGAAGAACGTTCGCAGCTGCAGAACAAGGAGCGGGCAATCCAAATTTTGAAGGCCAAATTGATTGAACTAGAGGAGGAAAAGCGACGGCAGCAGCTGGCAGAGATCCGGGGTGACATGGTGACTCAGGGCTTTGGAGGCCGGATCCGTACCTACACTTTTGATCCCTACAAGTTGATTAAGGATCACCGCACCAACGCTGAAACCTACAATGTCGATGCCTTTATGGGGGGAGTACCGCAGGAATTGATGGCTTTTATTCAGGCATATTTGCGTCAGCAACAGGATAAGGGGGCACCTGTAGAAGTGACCTGAGGGTGAAGCGGCAGTGATCATGCTTAATATAAGTCATGAGAACTTACACTGATCATTTAATTGAATTTCAACAATGGGTATTGTGACAGGTTGTTTGTCAGATTGAAAAGCCGTTCGCCCTCATTGAGGAGTACTATCTATGGCAGATCTGTTGAACTCCGAGAAGCTTATCGATAGGATTCTAATCATTAATCACTCCTGGAAAGCATCTAGAATTTGTTTCGGAGATAGTAGTCCTTTATCCAGATCTTTGCGTGATTTAAAGGGTCTACTCCAGATAAGACTCCTAAAATCTCGTTACCCAGAGATCTATCTTGAAATTGACTCAGAGGCTACAGATGAACCTTTATTTAGTCTCCGTCTAGCTGAGCCTATAAATGGGAGGAGTAATGTAGAACATTTGCCGGTGAGAGTTGCAGAAAGGCTTTTGTCCGATGAAGAAATAACCCTTTATCAATCAAGAGAGTAGAGGCAGTGGGAACAATGTTAATTAGCATTTGGGATGTGATCTGGGATAACGATCTTTTTCATTGGGCAAGTGTCATATTCTTGATTGTCCCATTAATGATTGAGATAGGTTTTTTTCTTAATTCATGGAATAAGTTTGTCTTACATAGTGAAGCAGTTAAGTTTTTATCAATTCAGCTGAACAAGCCTACAGTTAAATCTAGACCAAATTCAGATATAACAATTGAGCCAGGCAAGCTGACAAATAATAAAAAAGCATGGAGTTGGATAAAAAAAAGTTCTTGATTGTCAAACTCTTGAGGGAACTCAGAGGATCACCTCTCGGCAAAGAGATGGAAGATATATTCTCCGACAGTATCCTGCTGAGCTAGCAAGAACTATTCCCCGTAGCCCTGTTTCGTTCATACCAGCTTTACACATTGCTATTGGGATACTTGGGACTTTCTGGGGAATTACAGATGCATTGTCAGGTATTGATCTAGAGCAAGTTGGCGACATTCCAGGTCTAATTACTGCCAGCCAGCAGGTACTTACTGGAATGAAAACTGCGTTCTCCACCTCGTTAATGGGGTTAACTTGTTCGATCTTTAGCCAGGTGTTTCTCGTATCTACAGGTTTGATAAGACAATTTTATCGAGATAGCCTAAAAGACAAATTTGATAACATTGTCATTCAGGAATCCCCAATTCAGATTTTGAGTTCCACAAGAACTTCTACCGATGCATTGCTTGGTGTGTCACAAGAGATGAATCGCCGTATTGACGGCCTTGGTCAAATCAATCCAGATGAGATTGGGAGGCAAGTAGGGAAATCTGTTGGACAGGCAATTGAGCTCCATCTGGCTCCTGTATTTAGAGATATCAAAGATGAAATATCTATTCTAAGAGAGATTAAGGCTGATCAAGGACAGGAACTCATGAGAGCTTTGATTGATGATTTAAGAAAACAGGTTTTAGAACCTGTGATCGATAAGCTAGATCAAAGTGCTGATCTGATTAGAGAATCGTCAGAAGCTGTCAAAGAATTAAGAGTAGAGTTAGGAGGTATTTCTCAGAGTTTATCGGAGTCGATACTAACCATTCAGCAATTTCAACAGGATACACTTTTACGGCTTAATGACTTTACCCAGCAGCTAGCTCAAATCTTAACTCAATTCCAGTTCGAAACAAAGGATGTCTTGTATCAAGTTGCTCAAGAAATACAGGCAGCTGTTAACCAGAGCATTACTGGTTTACAAGCACAACGAGAGGCATTCGAGCAAAGTGCTGAAAGGGCTAAACTTACATTCTCAGAGATCAAGGATCGCACTAATAACTTCTCTTCATGAAAGTGCACAAACTACAGCAGATACATTTAGAGGGATTCGGGTTGATCTGGAAGCATCCTTGGATAAACAAGCCCATTTACAAAAAGAAATGCTTCAGCAAGTGGAAAGTAATACCAAAGCCGTTTTAGAGGAAGCAAACCAGGCTTTTCTACAGCAGACACATACAATCAATGCTGTAGGGTCTGAGGCATCTGGGCTAATGGCTAGTGCCAGTGAGCAACTGAGAGCATCTCTGAACAATATAGATGTGATGCTACAAAATACTCGTCTCACAGTTCAAGAAGAGTTACAGAAGTTTCGACTAGAGTACCAGGCTTCTCTGAGTGAGTTCTTTTTAGAGCAGAATAATCTACTAGAGGGAACTCTCGGTGAGCAAAGAAGAGGCCTTTCGGAGGTAATTAATAGTCTGAATGAAGTCTTTCAGTCTGAGGCGAGGATGATCCAGGAAAGTATGGAAAGAATAAGGACAACCGCTGAAGAAGTCAATTCATTAGTCTGTGCTGTTGGTCTAAACTCTGGTGCAAGGGTGGTTCAGCTCGAAGAAATGTCACGTCATATCGCAGATGAAGTTGAGAGAGTAGAAAAGAGTTATAAAAATCTATCTCAATCCTTTGATCACAGTTGCCAGAGGTTGGCATCTAATCTTGATCAGACCCTTCAGGCAAGTTATGGTCACCTCACAAATTATCTGCAACAGTCAAGGGATAATGAAATCACATTCTTTGAAGAAGCAGACAAAGCTACTTCCAGGATTTGCTCTTCACTATTAGAGGCGGCAAATTATCTTGTAGCAGCAGAGCAAGATCGCCAGGTAAGGAGCCAGAATTGATGGATCTCTTTCATTATCACTCTCAAGAAGAGGAGCTTTTACAGGAAGAGGAGAATGGAATATTCTTGTCTATTAGCGATTTAATGTCAGGAATCTTCCTCTTCTTCCTACTGCTATTTATCACTGTTCTATTGCAACTTAAGGAATCAGAATTAGAAAAGCAAAGGTTATTAGATCAGGTCAAAGAACAGCGAAGAATTATTATTGGCACATTGATCAATGAGTTACAGGGAAACAACATCAATGTTACAGTTAATCCTGAAACGGGAGATATAAGTATTAGAGAGAATATTCTCTTTGACTTAGCAAGTGCTGAATTAAAGCCTGAGGGTCGCCAATTTCTTCGGCAATTTATCCCAGTATATAGTGATGTTGTATTTACTAACCCAACGATCGAGTCTGAGGTGTCTAGGGTTGTCATTGAAGGGCACACTAGCTCTAGTGGAGATTACAAATCTAATCTTGAGTTAAGTTTGCTGCGATCGCTTTTCTGTTTCGCAGTATATCTTTTCTCAGGATTTTGACTTTCCTACAAAAGAAGAATTTAGTCAAAAAGTACTACTTTCTGGTCGAGGTGAAATTGATTCTCAACAAGATATAGATGATCCAGCAGATCGGAAAGTAGTTTTCCGTTTTCAATTCA
>JAAUUJ010000181.1 GCA_012030715.1 Synechococcaceae cyanobacterium SM2_3_1
ATTTTGTCCGCTCAACCCGAGGATCGGGAAGAGAACTAAAATGCTGCAGGATAGAAGTCTGAAGTAGAGATTTCTGATCAAGAGGAGAAGGCGAAGACTGTGTCGTCATGGGAATGAGAGCCAAGAACAGGTCGTGTTCATGAGACAGATTATCGGATTATATGTCTGTATCGCTCTATACGAAATTAGATGCGTTTACCCTGATAGGTAGTCCTCTGCTTGAGCGGGCCTTGGAGCAAGCAAGAGCATTAGAAGATTCGCTTACTCTGCTTCCCTCAGAAGTGTTATCTTATGCCCTAGTTCTGAAGTTACGGATCGAGTAACTGAGAGGAGTGGTTCCATCCGATCAGTGGTGGCAGGAGTAGGATTCAGGACATCACTATAGTTCCTTTACCCAATCTATCGGCAGATCATTGAGGACACGACAGTGGCCTAATGGTTCAGATGTCGTTCTGTTTCTACCCAGTGGGGAAAAATCTTCTGCTTGGCTGAAGTCTACCTCATATCCCAAGTCAACTAGAGATGCAATAGTGACTGAGCTGATTGGACTAAACCCTTCATCTATGAAACCAGTCATTAGCTCATTTCCAAACAATGATTCACTCCAATGTTGTCCTCGAATTCCTGGCCCCCCATCAGTTTCTAAAGGTATAGACAGGCCAAAAAATGGACTGAGGCTGAAGACTGATTGATAAATTGATCTTGCTTGTTCACCAATGTAACGTGGATAAAAGATTCCTCTAGACAGGTTGAATTCATTACGCCTCCAAATTGTGCCAAAACCAAGGACATGGAGCATTTCATGCAGAATCACTTTTTCTAATTGCCCTTCAGTTTCTAGTTTTTGTAAGTCATCTATGTCAAACTCCATGACGCCAGCTGCAGGTAAACCCGAAGTTATTCTTAATGCACGTGGCCCTGCTTCTCCAAGGACTCCACCCTGACCATCGATAATTACGGTGATTACATCGATTAAAAGATCATCAATAAATAACCCATTCGCTTCGACAAACACTGTGGGTAGATCCCCTGTAACAATCTGTTCCCAACGTCTTGCTGCATTTTCAAAGACATTTCGCTGTGAATTACTTAGTGGAGAGATAAAGTTTAGAACGATCTGATAACCTTCCTGGGAAAGATCTGAAGTTTGCAAGCTGATTTCAGTTGGCGCGAGATTATGTTCTATTTCAACATTTGCTACAGTGGGGGGGGATAGGTTACAGGCTTTAAGTAGAAGCAATACCAAACTTGCTACAAGAAAGACTACAAATTTAGCAAATGATTTAGTTAGTATCATTGGACACCTCAACGCATACCATACTGATTATCTATCCTGGCTGACTAAATGCCAAAGATTTTACTGTCAAAGCTCCTCCACCGATTCACTGGGTAGATTATTGCGGAGCTGGCAAGGGCTGATGGGGTTAGATCCCTCCTTTAGAAATCCGATCATGAGTTCATTACCGAATATAGAGCAGGGGCATCACGGTTACCGCAAGTACGACTCCCCACGGATGTATTGCATCAAACACAACCACACACCTCAAACAAACACCACCAGGATGATTATGTAGCAAATCACACTCAGATCCGCGTTTTCCACAGGTCAGGACCGAAAATAAATAATTCCTGTAGCTTTCCACAGGAAATCAGGGTTCTTAACAGCAAAAGACCACCTTTTCCACAGGGAACTAGATTCTGCTTCCTGTTTTCCACAATACTTTAAGGGACTATACAGGTTCCAGATCCAGGAGTGTGGAGGGCACCTGTATCGCTAAAGACACTACCCGTGCTGCCATAAACGTTGTCATCGCCAGCCATAGTAGTTGGGTACTTGAGGAATAGTAAGCCAGGACTGCAACTGGAGCAAAACCAATTCCACTAGACCAGAGACTGGACTGCCGCAGGATCCGTCCCTGGGTTAACCCTAAAAAATGCCATCCAGCATGAAGGCCATGCCCCCCAATCCCAGGATCGGGATCAACCAGCCCACAACTTCAGAAATTTTGGTCAGTAGGATTTCTTGATCCGTGAGCAATCCAAAAAATTGAGGAATGAAAACGAAGATCAGGGCAAATCCCAGTCCAGCCACAACACTTACAGTCCCTGAAATCCAGAGCAGCTGTTGCAGAAGCTGACGCGATCCCTGACCGTAAAAGATACCCGCCAAAACTCTCTGTGGCAAAGGCAAACCCATCAATGCAAAAGGCAGATAGGGTGACCACCTGCATCACCAGGGTATTCACCGCCAGGGTCTCCATGCCCAGGTGAGCACTGAGATTAGTAAACATCGAAAAGGTCATCACCATCATAAAGGTGCGGATCAAAATATCCCGGTTTAGGTATAACAGGGCCTGAAATTCTGCAAGCGAGCCCAGAGTTGGGATCACCTGCTTCACCGCAGTTAAGGGGATCACCCTGATCAACAACAGCAAACACACCCCTAATGCCAGATAATCACTCAAGGCCGTCGCTAATCCTGCCCCCCAGCTTCCCAGCTGCAGCTGCACAATCAAGAGATAATTGAAACCCATATTGCTGACGTTGCTGATGGCCGAGATCAGTAGCACTCTTCCTCCCTGAGCCTGACCTAAAAACCATCCCACCGACACCAGGTTTAAGAGGTAAGCAGGCGCCCCCCAGATCCGAGTATTAAAATAGGCTTCTCCTGCCAGCTTGACCTCGGCATCCCCCTGCAAAAGCGCAAACCCCAGCTCCCGCAACGGCGATTGCAGCAACAAAATCACAGTCCCGATCAGAAGCGCCAGCACCCAGGATCGCAACCCGATCAGCAGCACCTGCCCAGGGTCCTCACGCCCCACCGCCTGAGCCGTACTTCCCGTCGTCCCCATCCGTAAAAAGCCAAAGGACCAGTAGATGACGTTAAAGAGCACCGTTGCCAGAGCTACTCCTGCCAGCGGCGTCATACTTTCCAGATGGCCCAAAAAAGCCAGATCCAGGAGGCTGGCCAGGGGCACCATCAAATTAGAAAGCACATTGACTGCCGCCAGTTTGCAAAAGCGGGGGATCAGGGCTGCCGTTTGCATGCAATCACAGGGGAGAACATTCTTTAGCTCAGCAAGCGCTAACTGGGCACCTGGGCCATAGCCACCTTGAGCAGATCGGTACTATCCAAGGCCACCCATCCCCCGGTCGGGGCCTGCTGCCAGAGTTCAAAATGAAGATGAGGTCCGGTGGAAAGTCCTGTGGATCCGACATAGCCAACCACACTCCCTTGAGAGACCGTCTCCCCCATCGCCACGTTGAACTTCTCCATGTGACCATAGCGGGTGCGCTTATTCCCATGCTCCAGAGAGACCACGTTGCCCAACCCCCCACTCATCGCGGCCTGAACCACCTGCCCTGAAAAAGCAGCCAGGATCGGTGTTCCTAAAGGAGCCCCTAGATCCACTCCTTGATGAAACTCCATGGTTCCAGAGATCGGGTGGGTGCGCATCCCAAACCCTGAGGTGATAGGAACTGGAGCAGGCAGGGGATAAAGCAGATCTTCATGGCCAGGAGTGAAAGGCACCAGAGGCAGGGGAGTGGGAGGGGGGGTGGGACTGATCACCTCGATCCCTTGGTTGGGAGTGATGCGCACAATGCTGCCGGAAGAACCGCTCCATGAGGACAATCGGGACTTCCCCTTCTCGAAACGGGTGGTTTTGATCCGGACTTTGTTTTTCAATCACAATCTCGCGGCCCACACCGGTATCCAATTGCAGTGGAGCATCAGAAGGGGTTGGATCCGCCTGCACCTGATCATCTCGCAGCGGGGGAATGTTGGTCGCGGGAAATTCGCCAGGGGGAGCGCTGTTGGGCAGGGGAGCCCCAGGCACTAAAGGCTGCAGCGGAGTGGAGGGGGGTTGCAGCAACTCCTGGGTATCGAGAGAGGGAGCCGCCGATGGGGGTGCAGGCAGAGGAGCATCCTGACTCAGGGCTCGGGGGGACAGGCTCCAGGCCAGCAACAGTCCCAAACCCAAGCACAATCCCCAGCGCAAAATCCACTGCGATCGCAACCAGATTTCCACTTGATCCTGGAGCTGAGCCAGTGATGGCCTAATCCGCACCATGGACTCTCCCCTCAAACACACCACTTTTATCTTGATCGCAGCAGACCGAAATGGGGAAGGTCAATCTCCGAAACACTTCTGGGAGTAAAGGGTCGTTATTCCCAGATCTGGATCTGCACTCAGATATCCCAGGTGGAGGTGGCCAGGATTGACCGTTCGCACTCCCTGACTTGTCAGGATCTGGAGAGATCCCGAAGCAGTGATCCCTTCGATCTTGACTGCACCCCAAGGGGAAGATGGCAAAACCTGTTGCCGATACATAAGCCATGAATTGATCTCCGCCTGAATCGAGGTCAACCCCGACTGCTGCCAGATGCTGTACCCTTGCTCTAGGCCTTGCAAAACCCAGGCTGCCACCTGCGTCAGGTCGAGAGGTTGATGCATCAGAGTCGAAAGGTTGATCCCCATCTCGGGTACAGAATTATTTACATTTAAGCCTAACCCGGCCACCACCACCTGGACTTGTGGCGAAAAGGAACGCGTTTGGAGTAACAATCCCCCCAGCTTCTGCCCCTGAGCCACCAGATCATTGGGCCATTTGATTTGTAGGTCTAGAGCTAAGTGACTTCTCAAGGCAGCGATCACCCCCCAGGCTAGCGCGATGGTGAGTTCAGCAACATTGCTCAGGGGGCATTCGGGCTGAGCAGCAGTGAGAGATAGAGTCCGCCTGCTGCCGATTCCCATGTGCGCCCATACTGCCCTCGTCCCTGCAGCTGGCACGTAGCCACTACCGTGGTGCCCTCAGGCAACGGATCGGATGGGAATGGACAACCCCCATGAGCCCAGTTCAGTAAAAGACGGTTGGTGGAATTCACCTGACTGCACTGAAACAGCACTCGCCCACAAAACTGGGTGTGTAAATTATGAGAAAGGCGGGGTGGATGGAGCACCAGATTGACACCAGTAGAACCCCGCTTAATCTAACTCGATCTCGCTATGATCGGTTAATCTGTAGCTCTCAAACTGGAGCGATCATGCTACAACCTGTGGTCTCCGATCTCGATCTCTATCCAGACTCTGACGGTCAACCCATGGCTGATAACACTGAACAGTATCAGTGGATCGTGCGATTGGTCTCTAACCTGCGGATCTTACTCAAGGATCAAACCGCATTGGTGGCAGGTGATCTACTGTGGTATCCGCTGCAGGTGCAAGAGGAAGGAGCCCAACCCCCATCCCAAGCCCCTGATGTCATGGTTGTTCTGGGTCGTCCAGGGGGATATCGGGGCAGCTATAAGCAATGGCAGGAGCAAGGGGTCGCGCCGCAGGTTGTGTTTGAAATCATCTCTCCAAGTAACTCGGTTTCTGAGTTTGGCAAAAAACAAAACTTTTATTCGCAGTACGGCGTTTTGGAAATGTACTTCTACGATCCCCTGAGTTATGCATTTTGGGGATTGGTGCGAGACTGTTCCGATGCGTCCTTTCACCTGATCACACCCTTGAATCTGCCGTGGGTGTCTCCGATCTTAAAAATTCGCTTTGAAATGTTTGAGGATGGTCTATCTGTCTTTTATCCCACAGGAGAAATTTTCCAGGATCCTGAAGCATTGGGAGCGGAGCGGAATGCCGCCAGAGAAGAGCGAGATGCCGCCAGGGAAGAGCGAGATGCTGCTAGAGAAGAGCGAGATCGGGCTTGGAGCAAACTGAGGGAGTTGGGCATTGATCCCTCAACCCTGGAGTGAAAGGGCTTTCAGCAGAAAGGATCCCGCGTCCTAAGTCTCCCAGCCTAAGATCTGAGCAATCTCATCTTTGAGTTTGACCGGATCAAAAGGTTTGGTGATCAGGCCCTTTGCGCCCTGCTTCAGTAACTCTGTTTTATGACTGCTAGCCAGCAGCGCCGTGAGAATAATAACCGGAATTGTGGCAGTACTTGGATTGGTCTGCAACTGCTGCAAGGTCATGGGTCCATCCATCTCCGGCATCATGTAGTCCAGAAGGATCGCATCGGGTTGCGTAGCCTCTGCCATGGCAATGCCTTCCCGTCCTGATTCCGCCTCCAATATTTGCCAACCCGCCATCGTGACCAGTGAGATCATGACAACCTGAGAGATCCGCGGTTCATCATCAATAACAAGAATGGTTCTGGAGGTGCTCACCTGACTGCAACAGTATGATTTCTTATCTGAGATCTTCTCATGCCGACGATTTTATGTCATCAGTTATACTACTAAACGAGTCAGTCACACTTAGAAAAGTGCAATTAAGTGATTTAACGGAGCTATATTCTACATTCTCAAGATATACCTCTGCGTCGAGAAAATCTATGATATCCATTAGCAACTCCGATGCATACTGGATTCCATTTGTTGTCTGATCAGGTCGACTCCACATGTCCAATTCTGCTTCGCTTCCTCTCAACTGGCGAGCCCAGCTTTCCGCCTCACTCCACCGTCACCGCAGTGATCCCAGCAGCCGCTACCTGCAATTGGCCACCGTCGATGTCTCTGGGCATCCCCGCAATCGCACGATTGTATTTCGGGGCTTTTTGGAGGGAACTGAGTGTCTGCAATTTGCCACAGACAGCCGCAGCGAAAAAGTCTTGCAACTGCATCACCAACCCCGGAGTGAACTGTGCTGGTCCTTTGCCAAAACTCGGGAACAGTTTCGCATCGCTGGATCTGTGCAGGTGATCATGGCCGCCCATCACATGCCGGAGGGGCAACACCACACCTATCAATGGGAGCGGGCACAATTGTGGGAGCAGCTTTCCGACAACAGCCGCCTTCTCTGGTACTGGCCAGATCCCAAAGCGAAAAGAGCTGCGGCTCTAGACTTTATTCAATCCCTTCCGGCTGCAGGTATGGATCATCCCCCTGAAAATTTTGTGATGCTGCTCCTCTCCCCCACTTATATTGATCATCTGCAGCTCAAGGGAGACGACCATTATCCCCAGACCCGCCACATCTATCGCAAACAGGAACAGGGGTGGATTGGTCAGGCAGTGAATCCGTGAGGTGGCTAAGGCACATCAAATTGATTTCAGAGAAGCATCTCTCCTTAAATCGGTTGTTGCGTGAGGGAAGAAAGCTGGGCCCGAATCAACTGGTAAGCACCCAGCTGATCAAGGGGTTGTAGCGTGAGACCCAGTGTTTCCAGAACCTCAATTTCAGAGGCCGTTCCCAGAATCAGAAAGGAATCAAAAGCATTCAGCTCCGCCAGCTCGCTCAACTGACGGGGCAATTCTTGAGGATCGCGGACAAAGAGAACATGTAACTGGCTGTAGAAGACGACGCTGGGTTTCTTCTGCCCTACCATTACCAGAGGTTCCTGGGGATATCGCTGTTCAACAGCCGTGATCGCCAGTTCTCTTAAAGGTTGTTGCCGCTGACTATCGAGAACATAGAGTCCTCCGGTGGCTGTTAACGTGGTAAACATAAGACTGGCAAGGATCATCACTCCCCAGATCCAGGGCAGCCGACGGGAAAACAACAAAAGCGTAGAGAGAACCGCTGCCACCAACCACACCACTGCCGCTGCCTTGACAGCCCCTGACAACTGCAAAGCCTGAGGCAGATCCGGGGCAGCTGTGTCCGGACCTAACAGATCCGGCAACCGCCAGCATAACCACGCCAGCACCCAGAGGAAGAGCACATTCATCCCATTCGTGATTGAAGCTCCCAACCCTTCAGTGCGAGAGGGGGAGGTGACGGCTTGACTCCAGAGCAGAGCCACCAGAATTGCCGCTGCGGGTATGAGGGGAAGAACATAGCTGGGTAACTTGGTGACCGCAATCGAAAAAAAGCCGAAGACACTGACAAACCAGCAGAGGGCAAATAGACCCAGCTGTTGGGATCGGGGGGTGAGCTGCCACTGTTGCCTTTGCCAGAACCGCTGATGCAGCATCGCTTGAGGCAGTTGCACAGAAAAGGGCAAAAAACCGATTAATACTATCAGTAAGTAAAAATACCAGGGGGCAGCATGATTATTGACAACACGGGTGAAGCGTTCAAAATTGTGATATCCAAAGAAATCATCCACATAGGCTGATCCATGTTGCCAAGTGATCGCCAAAAACCAGGGAATAGTGATCGCCAACACCACTAGGCTGCCCCGTAACCAGCGGGCCTCCTGCAGCACCTGGACAACGGTTTTCTTCCCCAAAAAAGCAAAAGAGGCAATGGCCCAGCACCGGGAGCACGATCGCCACCGGGCCTTTTGTGAGGGTCCCCAACCCCAGCAGGATGTAAAAAAAAGAAGTACTACGCGACTGTCGT
>JAAUUJ010000182.1 GCA_012030715.1 Synechococcaceae cyanobacterium SM2_3_1
GATCCCTATTGCAGCGGCCAGTTTGGGTCAGGTGCACAAGGCAGTTCTCCACTCTGGCGAAGAGGTGGTGATCAAGGTGCAGCGCTCCGGCCTACAAGAATTATTTGCCTGGATCTGAAGGTTTGCGAGAACTGATTTCGGTCGCCGAAGGTTTATTTTCAGATCTGAGACAGTACAAACTTGGAGAGATCTATAACGAGTTTTTTGATATTCTCTATCGCGAAATTGACTATATCCAAGAGGGCAAAAATGCCGAACGTTTTCGAGAGAATTTCGCCGAGGATGATCGCATTTTGATTCCCAGAGTATTCTGGCGCTACACCACTTCCAAAGTTCTGACTATGGAGTACCTTCCTGGCATTAAAATCACGGATCGCTTAACCCTAGAGTCCTGTGGAATCGATGTTAAATCCCTGAATAACCTGGGCATTTACTGCTATCTAAAACAGCTCCTAGAGGATGGTTTTTTCCAAGCAGATCCCCATCCGGGCAATATGGCGGTGACCTCAGATGGCAAGATCATCTTCTATGATTTCGGCATGATGGCAGAGGTAAAATCCCTCGACAAAGAAAAGATGATCCAGACCTTTTTTGCTGTCCTGCGCAAAGACACCCAGGTGCTGGTCAGTACCCTCATTGATCTGGGGTTGTTGGAACGCCGCTCTGACATGACCCCGATCCATCGTATGGCCACCTTTATTCTCAATAAATTCACGGAAAAACCTGTAGATATTCAGGCCTTTGATGAGATGCGCAGCGAAATTTATGACATGTTTGAGCAGCAGCCCTTTCGCATGCCTCCCCAGATGACCTTTATTCTTAAATCCCTCACCACTCTGGATGGCATTGCCCGCGTCCTAGATCCGGAGTACAACCTGGTGGTGGCGGCCCAGCCGTTTGTAAAAAAGATGGTGCTGAATGGGCGCGGCAATCTGGTGGGAACCCTGGCGCGGCAAACTCAGAAGTTAATTCAGGAGCGGCTGCAGAAACCTCAGCCGATGGAATTAGCCCTGCAACGTCTGGAAACGAGGTTAGAGCAGGGGGAACTGCAGGTCCGCACCCGCTCCCAGGAAACGGAGAGGCTCCTACGACGCCTGAATCTGGGCCTGAAAAGTCTGATCTATACCTGCTGGACAGGATTAAGTCTGGTGGCAGGGGTGATCCTGTTGACGGGTAACTACATTTCTCCAGCAGTTGCCCTGTTTGTGATGGCCGGATTCGGTTGCCTGGTCCTGATCCGATCCCTGATCCAGTTGGAGCTGCGGGAGAATTGGGATCGCTTTGCCAGCAAGTGAAGCAGGATTAACGGGTGGGGGTCAACACTCGAGGTTGAAAGGCTCGCACATCCGTGACTTGTCCGGTAATCGCTGCTGCTGCTACCATGGCTGGGCTCATCAACAGAGTACGGCCACTGGGGGATCCCTGCCGCCCCTTGAAATTGCGGTTAGAGGAAGAGGCACACAGCTGATCGCCCTGCAACTTATCAGGATTCATGGCCAGACACATAGAACATCCAGCTTCTCGCCATTCAAAGCCCGCATCCCGAAAAATCTGATCCAGGCCCTCCGCCTCAGCTTCCCGTTTCACCTTTTCTGATCCGGGCACCACAATCGCCTTCACACCCGCAGCCACCTTCTGACCTGCAGCAATCCGGGCGGCCTCCCGCAGATCGCTGATCCGTCCATTGGTACAGCTGCCAATGAAGCAAACATCCACAGGCGTCCCCGCGATGGGCGTGCCAGGTTCTAATTTCATATAGGCATACGCTTCCTGAGCCAGGGCCCGCTCAGATGTCGCCAGATCCTCCAGACGGGGAACCCAACCCTCCACAGAGATCCCCTGTCCAGGGGTAATGCCCCAGGTGACGGTGGGGGGAATCTCGGCAGCGTCAAAGCTGACTCCATCGTCGTACTCTGCCTCGGCGTCACTGTGCAGACTCAACCACCACTCGGCAGCTCGATTCCAGTCTTTCCCTTGGGGTGCATAGGGTCGGCCCTTGAGGTAGTCCAGTGTGGTCTGATCGGGGTTGATGTAGCCACAACGCGCCCCTCCCTCGATGGACATGTTGCAGACGGTCATCCGCTCTTCCATACTCATGGCCGCAAAGGTACTGCCTGCATATTCATAGGCATAGCCACCCCCCCTTCACCCCGAGCATGCGGATGATGTGCAGGATTACATCCTTGGCATAGACTCCTGTCCCCAGGCTGCCGTTGACCTCGATCTTGCGCACCTTCAGCTTGTCCAGGGCTAATGTCTGGGTGGCGAGCACATCCCGGATCTGGCTGGTGCCGATCCCCAACGCGATGGCCCCAAAGGCTCCATGGGTGGAGGTGTGGCTATCACCACAGGCAATGGTCATTCCCGGCTGCGTCAGTCCCTGTTCCGGTCCGATCACATGGACAATGCCCTGCTGTCCAGAACCCGAAGCAAAAAAGCGAAGCCCAAACTCTTTGCAGTTGGTCTCGATCGCCTGCAGCATTTCCTCCGCCAGTTCATCCACCAAGGGGCGGGCCAGTGAATCGGTAGGAATGATGTGATCCACCGTAGCCACCGTTCGTTCCGGGTAGAGAACCTGGAGACCCCGTTCCCGCAGCATGGCAAAGGCCTGGGGACTTGTGACCTCATGGATCAGGTGCAGCCCGATCAGCAGCTGCGTTTGACCTGTGGGCAGCACCCCGACACTGTGGGCTTGCCAGACTTTATCAAAGAGGGTCCCCTTGCTCATGACTGGTAAATGATGTTGGTAACGAAGCTGGGCCATCCATCCCTGGTATTGACCGCAACATCTACTCTCATCTGGGATCTGGGGAATGTCAAGGGTGGCGGATCCTGTCCAGAGATCCCTCCTCAACCCCAGGATTGTTACACCAGATCAACGCGCAGAGGTGGGAGTTTGTTGCAGAACGGAGGTCGATGTTTGGAAGGTGGGGGTCAGCAGATAAGGACTCACCAGGGTCGCCAGAGCCTGAATAAAGGGTTTTTCGGTATTGAGTGTGGGGACACGCCGGAAATCCTCAATTCCAGCAGCGTTCGCCAGATGACGGTAATCGATATCGATCTCAAAGAGCGTTTCAATGTGCTCAGAGACAAAGCTGATAGGCACCACCAGCATCTTTTTCAGCCCGGCTGCCCCCAGTTCTGGCAGGATCTCCTCAGTATAAGGAGAAAGCCACTCCAGCGAACCCACGCGACTCTGATAGGAAAGGGTATGAGGATTGGGCCGATCCACCTGCTTCCAGATCAGTTGCACGCAGGCTTCCATCTCTCGCTGATAGGGATCTCCATACTTTTCCACATAGCTGACGGGAATGCCATGGGCACTGAAGAGCACATGCACATCCTCTGGAGCCTCAAACTGATCCAGACCCTCCCGAATCGCATCAGCCATGGCCGTCAGATACTGGGGCTGGTCATACCAGGAGTTGATATAGATTCGCTCGACCGGAGTAAGTTGTGGATCCTGCTCCCAGAGCTGGTCGAGTAACTTAAATGCCGACCCTGTTGTGGTAATCGAGTATTGGGGGTAGAGGGGCAGAACCACAACTCGGGTTAATTGATCGGCTTTGATCTGCTGCACCACCGATTCAATCAGGGGATGCCAGTAGCGCATAGCTACATAGACAGGGACATCGAACCCGTCCTGAACCAGCGTGGTTTGCAAGGCCTGGGCCTGTTCAGCCGTGATCCGCCGCAGCGGGGAGCCCCCCCAACTCCGCTGATAGTTCTGTTTAGACTTTTCAGTCCTTAACGTCGAGATCATCCAGGCAAATAGATTCTGGAACTGGGGGAAAGGCAGGCGGATCAAGTCTGGATCCGCAAACAGATTCTGTAAAAAGGGCTGGACATCCTGAAGGGTTTCCGGACCGCCTAAATTCAACAGAAGTACGCCGCTTTTTTCCATGTCCTGCCACTTTGCTCAGCATTAAGGATCTTATCATTCCTGAGACATGAACCGTGACAAAGAAATATCTTCCCACCGACCTAGAGGGGATGGGAAGACCACAGGCTCAGATTGTTGCCGGTTCAATCGGTTAAATTCAACACGCTAAAAGATCTGGCCGCGATAATGGCGCTCGGCCTCGGGAGGTGCACTGTAGCGATCCATATCCGCCAGAGGCAAGCGAGCGAGTAAAGTTTGTAGCCGCTGCTGATACCAGGGGATGTAGCGCTGCGCAGGCTGGGCCATCGGTACAGAGACTGATTGTGACACAGGGCACCCGCGGAACCAGGTAGGGGTGATCCTGGTTTGCAAGGGAGGATTGACCTGATGCTGATCGGAGAAAGGCAGCCCCCGAAATTGCACCTCTCCAGGATCATGATCCACCCGAAACTGCTGCCACCCTTGCTGCACCTGCTTGCATCGATGGATCAGACTCTCTACGGTCAAGGGATGCTCGGGCGGAAGCCAGCGGTCACTAACCCAGGCCAGGATTGCAGCCAGACCACGCCAGAAGCGAGAACGGGAGGCAACAGGGGATGACACAGAGGAACGGTGACGGGTCATAACAGATTCAGGTAATGAGTTTGATTGTGTATCTTATCAGGTGATCCAGGAGCGAAAGTTCATTTTGAACATATTGATACTGCCAGGACTGCTCTGGGCTAACCGCATCGGAGCCCACTAGAATGACAGTGCATACATAAGTTGAATGACAGAGGAGATAGTGCTTATGGTCTGGCGAGGCAGCATTGAACCCCTGGATCGCCTCTGGGGATCACTTCCTTACCTCCTGCCCCTGGCAGCTGTGGTCGGGTTTGGAGAACCTGTTTTTCAGGCTTTCCCTCCCCTCCTGTTTTTCTTTCGTCCTCTGATTCCGTTGTTGAGTATTGCCGCTGCGGGTGGGTTTATTATCTTTATCCTGTTGTTCTTTCTGGTGGTGAACAACCCACGCATCAAGCACTTTATTCGTTTCAATACCATGCAGGCGATTATGACTCAAATCGCAGTCATTCTCGTGGTGTTAGTGTTTCAACTCCTGTCAGCTCTGGGCCTTGGGTTTGGGGCTCTGGGCCAGGTAATCTTCTCCACTCTCTTCCTGGCCGTGACAGCCATTACCGTGTACGCCTGGATTCAGAATGCTCGGGGACATTACCCGGAAATTCCTACCCTGTCTGATGCTGCGTATTCGCGGATCCGCTAATCGTGAATCCTGACACTGGCTCTGAACCTGTCCTCACCCATCTGGATCCTGCTGGCCAGGTGCGCATGGTGGATGTTACCGCGAAACCCGCCACAGCTCGAGAGGCTGCTGCAGTGGGTTCGATCCGCATGGCCCTTCCCACGCTGGAAAAGATCCAGGCAGGACAGGGCCCTAAGGGAAATGTGGTGGAAACCGCCCGTCTGGCTGGGATCATGGCTGCCAAACAAACGTCCCATCTGATTCCCCTCTGTCATCCCCTTCCCCTGGGTGGGATTGAGGTGAGCCTAACTCCCGATCCCCATCTGCCTGGCTATCGGATCCGTGCCACCGTGAAAACCACCAGTCAAACAGGTGTAGAAATGGAGGCCCTGACAGCAGTCTCGGTTGCAGCCCTCACCCTCTATGACATGGCCAAGGCTCTGGATCGATCGATGGTGATTGAAGGGATCCAGGTGATAGAAAAGATTGGAGGTAAGTCAGGACACTGGCACACCGACCCTTCGCTATCTGCCCCTCGAGCCTTCCATGATCATGCCCACTCCTGATCCTTTGCTGCAGTGGACTCCTGAAGCTCAGGCCCTGCTGAAATTGATCCCCTTTTTTGCCCGCGCTCAGGCGCGACGGACGATCGAGCAGATGGCTCTGGAGACAGGGGAACATCAAATCACACCCGAACTCGTGGAGAAAGCCAGACAACAGTTTGGTCAATAGATCCCTCGGGAATGTTAGCCTGTGCGTTGCTTGCCCCTTATCGTGGAGTCGATCCGTGCTAGTCCCTGCATCCTCTCTTAAGCCTCGTCAAGGTCTGATCCGGATGGTTTTCACCGCTCGCCTGTTGGGTAGCAGCCTGGGGTTCCTCGCTCTTGTGGCATGGATTCCAGCAGCAATCGCTCAATCAGCAGAGACACCTGCTCCGGAGCCCACCACGCTGGATAGCAGATTGGAAACCCTGGAGTCTCCCCTCCCTGAGGCTTTACAGCAACTCCTGGATCGACAGATCAGCGCCGCCAACGCCCAGGATCTGGAGACCGTCATGGCCACCTATCACCCTGAGTTTAAACATGAGGATGGACTAAGCCTGGACCAGATGCAGGAGGCAACTGCCGATCTCTGGGGTAAGCATGAAAACCTCAACTATGAGATTGCCGTTAAATCCTGGGAAAACCGCGGGCCGGATCTTGTGGCCACGCTGGTGACGGAAGTTGAGGGACGCCAGAAATCAGCCCGAGGATCCTTCAGAATGTCTGGCCTGCAAGAGGTCCGCAACCATTACCGCCCCAACCCCGAGAATCCAGATGAATTGCTGCTTCTGGAGCAGGAAGTGATCCGTGAGTCCTACACCCTTACCTCTGGAGAGGCTCCCCCCACCGTCACCATGAAACTGCCTGACATCGTCGAAACCGGGTCCACCTATGCTCTGGAGGCCATCGTTGAAGAACCGTTGCGCAACAATGTGGTCTTGGGAACCGTGATTGAGGAGCAGATCACCGCAGAACGTTATCTCCAGGATTCCTCTTACCCTCTGGAACCCCTTCAGGCTGGGGGCCTCTTCCGCACCGCTGACGCTCCCAAACAGCCGGGCAAAGAATGGATCTCGGTCATGCTGGTCAGTCAGGGAGGCATCACCTTGGAGAGCCGTCGTATTACGGTCACCGATCAACTCATCCTGGATAATTGAGAGGACTTTTCTGCCGGGGAAACGGGCAGAGGGTCCTGTTCAGAGGTTTTCATTAACCCCACCACCTGCTCGATCTGTTCATGCAGAAACGGATGTGTGCAAACCCGGCGACTGGATGCCGCTGCCTGCGCCAGGTCGGCTCTGGCCCCTTCCTGATCTCCTAAGCGATAGGCTGCCAGTCCTCGGGCAAACATCAGCAACTCCCGTAAAGGGGACGCAGGTTCCCGATGTATCTCCTGGGGGGCAAGTTGGCGGGCAACCTCATAGTCATCCAGAGCGGCTCCAGTCTCCCCTAACGCATAAAATGTATTGCCACGCACAAAATAGCCGTTAACCCCCTTGGGATCGAGGGCAATCACCTGATTGAGATCTTCCAATGCCTCCACAAAATTTCCTTGATGGAATTGGGCAAGGCTGCGGTGAAAATAAGCCGTCACCGAAGGAGAGAGACGGATCACCTCACTGAAATCGGCCACAGCACTGTGAAAATTTCCCTGGCAAATTTGCATGAACCCGCGCTCAGTGTAGAGCTTGATGCGTTGAGGTTCTCGTTTAAGGACCTGTCCTAAATCATGGGCAGCCGCCGCATAGTTCTGCAGACTGCGATACACCTGAGCCCTCCCCAGGTAGGCCTCGACGCAGTTGGGATCCAGCCGTAGGGCCTTACTGTAGGAGTGGAGGGCGTCATCCCATTGCGTGGATAAACTCTGAAGATCGGCAATTCGCACCAGCCGATGCGATGAGGGTTCCAAACGATTGGCCTCTTCCAGATCCCCCAGACAACCGGGCAGATCACGGTAGTTCAAATGCACCAGCCCTCGATGATAGTAGGCATCCGCAAGCTGGGGATTCAGGCGAATCGCCTCGTCCAGGTCTGCCAGTGCCGCCTCATAATCTCGCAGGGCTTCATAGGCTCGACCTCGCCAGAAATAAGCTTCTGCAGCCTGTGAATCCAGCAGGATTACCTGGGTTAGATCGGCCAGGGCACCTGCTTGATCCCCCCGTAACAGGCGTTCCCGTCCCTGACGCAAAAAATGCTCACGAGGCTTGAGGTGACTGACAGCGGCGCAAGCCCCCGCCAAACTGATGGCCGCAGGGAACCAATTGCTGCGGATGGTGTGCAAGCCTCCTGCTAAAAGGATGGTTCCTACCAAAAGGCGTATGCCAATAAATCGGTAGACTGGCGACATCGATCGAAACCCCATGGATTAATCTACATTGTGACATCCTCCAGACACCGACCCTAGCGGGTACGGTAGTGGATTCCCAAGATCGCTCTTGGAGGCTTCCTGCTTCATCGGGGTTCCAGCAACCATCCTCACAGGCAGGATCACCGTCTGTCAACGGC
>JAAUUJ010000183.1 GCA_012030715.1 Synechococcaceae cyanobacterium SM2_3_1
CCGCAGGAGAAATTCCAGCCCTGTTCTGGCAAGCCCATCTGGCGAAAGATCGCTCCCAGCAGGGTGGCATTGAAATAGGCATGGGATCCCAGCAGAGTGGCGGTTTGCGTAAAGTCCAGATCCCGAACTGCATCCCCCAGCACCAGCTTAAAAATATCTCCCCAGACACCACAGGTCAGAGGACGGTTAATGGACCAAGTGAGAGGAGGGATGGCTCCAGGAATCACCTCCGCGGCAATTGTTCGGGTCCAGATGGGCCGCAAATTGGTAATCGGGCGACTCTGCAAGATCCAGATTTGCTCACCATCCCAGACCCATTCAATATCCTGGGGCAGTCCATGGAAGTGGGCCTCGATCTGCTTCACAAACTGGATCAGCTGTTGCAGCACCGCCTCCGGGAGCAGGGGTTGTGAGGGCAGGGCTGATGAATCTGATGTGAGAGGAATGTCGAGATGCAGAGGGGTTTGACGTCCCGAGACCACAGCAGCACGTCCTGGCAGCGCCTCCAGAACCAGTTGGGGAGATCCATCCAGGGGATGGCGGCTGAAGGCCACGCCCGCCACCTTACTTTCCACCTGCCTCTGGATCAGAACGGCCATACTGCGAGTAGGGAGCTGACGTTGTTGACGGTAAGCCACCGCCTGAGGTTCTGAGTAGGAAGATCGACAGGTGTCAATGGCCGCAAGCACCTCAGCAGTGGAGGTGAGATCGGCAATCGTTATATACAACCCGGCAGCAGAACTAACCTCGTCGTCTTCCCCCAAGGCTGATGAGCGGACGATATAGGGTTGGTCTGGAGCGGGGGGCGGCTGGATCCTGGAGAGCAACGGGGAAGGATCCGAGACCTGGGGCGGCAGCACCCACCCTTGGGGAACCGGAAACCCCGCCTGCAAAAGATCGGCCAGATGGCTGGCTTTTTCTCCCACCTGAGCTGGGTTCAGAGCCTGGTCTAGAGACAATAGCTGGAGTTTTGAGATCAAGGTCATGTCATCCGCTTGAAGCACATTGATCAGCAGGAGTACCCCTGCTAGAGCCAGGATAGCGAGGAATTCCGACAGAGATTGTCGCCAGATCAAGATCCAGAGGGCGGCACTGAGGGCTCCCCAGCGGGCCGCTTGCAGACGCGTTCTCCCCAACCCCCAGAGAAGCAGTCCGGTAGAGGCGGTAAAGGCAGCGATGATCGGATCAAAGACCAGGATCCCCCAGGTGACGTTGGTGACGCCGCCGCCACGGGTCAGGCCATATCGTCCCACGACCAGAACCAGCAGACCGATCAAGATCCCCTCGGGAGGCAGATTTCCCTGGCGTGCCAGCCAAACAGGTAGGATGCCACGGCCAATTTCCAGCAGGGCAGCCACAATTCCCAAGGGTTTTCCAGCGTGAACAAAGACAGCCGAGACACTCACATTGCCTGTTCCCACATGGCGCAAATTGGGGTGCCCAGAGAGCTTCACGAGCCAGGGAATCAGAGGCAGGCTCCCCAGAAGCAGGCAGCATCCAAGATAAAGAAGCAAACGCAAGGCCACCCCTCTTATTCAAGATCCTGTCTCTCATTACAACAGCTTCATTCCCGAAGCGCGGCTCACCAGCCGACGGCCCACAAAAAACAGGGACCCTCAGGCCCCTGCAGAGATCGATTCCTCAATCGGCAAATTCAATTTAGAGACGTGCTAGAGAAGTCTGCAATTTCCCCTGCCATCAGGGTCGTGGCTATAAATCTCAAAAAAGACAAAAGCAATGGGTGATCACCAGAGCGATCCTTCTAATTATCTTTGACGATAGAATCAGGATCGACGTAGTAGCAGTGGGCGCTATCCGCACAAATATAGGCCCAGCCATTTTGATCGGCATCCACCAGCTTGTACTCAGATTGAGGGACAAAAAAGCCCTGGTGGTTGCGGGTGTCAAGCTTAACTCGGACATGTTCAGGATTCATCATATTGGCTCCTCCAGCTTGGTAGTGGGAACTACAAAAAATTGATTACTGAGGAGTTTAGCATCCTGATTCTGAGGCCAGTGTTAAGAATATGAGGGCTTCCTAAAGTCTTGCTAAGTTACGTAAAACCTCTATTAAAAGATGTCAATAGTTATTCCTAATTAAATAGCCATTGTTCTATTTTGGACAGCTGTGTCCAGTCGGCGCGACGCTTTCTGCCTTCTTGAATATTTGCTTTTACTAGGTCGATTTGCTCATTATCGCTGATCAAAATTCCCTGGATCATTTCCACCTGATCGCGGACTCCCTTCCGACCTGTCTCCAACATAGCCAGCGCCAGGTTGACACGGGGCTGAGCATCGACTCGGTCAAGATTCACGGCTTTTTGGGCTGCCTTGAAGGCTGCTTCAGGCTGCTGTTCTAGCAAGTACAGCCATGAGAGACAGGTCCAGGCTGCACTGAGTTTGGTGGATTGCTTACAGATCTCGACAAAATCAGGAATCAAGGTTACCGCCGCTTCCCCTGCCTCATAACGTTTGACGGTAGCTTGAAACAATTCTTCAACCGAAACTGTCATAAATCTCCATCCTTGGCGGTTAACATTTGCTGATGTTTGGAGCCGCTGAGCAGAGTCTCCCGTGCAATGTGGCAGGTCTTTAACAGATCCGAGAACTCCGGTACCCTCTCAGAGGTGGGGCACTGGGAGAGCCACAGCCAGAACTCGATATTCCCTGCTGGACCCAGAGCCGGGGACCAGGTATGGCCATGATAAAACCAGCCCAGAGCCAGGCCAGACTGCAGCACCTGCTCCAGGACGGTAGCATGGATGCGCGGATCTCGCACCACACCTTTTTTACCCACTTGGGCTCGCCCCGCCTCAAACTGAGGTTTGACTAGCAGCAAAACTTCCCGTGGCGGTAGGAGCAGGGTCCAAAGCACAGGCAGCACCTTGCTCAGGGAGATAAAGGAGAGATCGACCGTGGCCAGATCAGCTGCCGGATCCGAGCCATAGAGTTGGTCCGCGGTGAGATAGCGGATGTTGGTCCGCTCCAGAATCTTGACGCGTGGATCAGTGCGCAGTGACCAGTTCACCTGACCGTAGCCCACATCCACTCCGTACACCTGGGCAGCCCCTTGCTGCAGAAGACAGTCGCTGAACCCACCTGTGGAAATGCCTGCATCCAGACAGATGCGACCCTCAACCGAGATAGGGAAGGCCTGCAGCGCACCCGCCAGCTTTTCGCCCCCGCGGGAGACAAAGAGAGGTCCCGTCTGAACTTCGACTTGAATGGAATCCAGGACCTGCGATCCAGGCTTATCAACACGAACCCCGTCCACCCGGACCTGACCTGCCTGGACAGCCCGCTGTGCCTGTTGCCGCGAGGGAAAATAGCCCCGGTTCACCAGCCACTGATCCAGACGGGAACGAGGAGGCATCGCTACAGTTCAAGATCTAAACGTCGGTTTCGCTCAGCTCAGCGCAGAGATAGTCAAAGGGCTCCGTCACAAAGGCAAACTCCGCCGGAGATCCCAACAGCTCCAGCAACCGATCCTTCATGTTTTGAATTCCCTGAACGGTGGGAGCGATAGGTACGCCCAGTGAGTTATAGGTTTCCCGCAACCCTGCCAGCACCCGTTCATCCAGAACACTGGTATCATCAGCCACAAGGGCATAGGAGGCATAGCGCAGGTAATAGTCCATATCCCGCAGGCAGGTGGCATAGCGGCGGGTGGTGTAGGCGTTACCGCCAGGACGCAGCAGATCAGGAACGTCAGTAAACAAGCGGGCTGCAGCACTTTTGACAATATCCACCGCATTGAGATTGATCGTGTTCACGGCCTGGATCCGCGTCATCCCGGAGTTGTAATACCCCTTGAGACGATCCATGGCATCACGATCCAGGTAACGTCCGCTTAAATCGTACTGTTTGATCAGTCCAGTGATGGCATCGCGCATATCCGGAGGCTCCAATCTTATCAGGCTGTGCAGAAAAGGTTTTTTATGGTTGTGGAAAGAACTCCCAAAAAAGTTTAACACGTCGACGGGACCGGGACCCTTTTCCCCTCCGCCTGGTAGCGTTCCTTAACAGAGGCAGGGTCAGCTGTGGCGATCTTGCGCTTGGGCTTGCTGACGCAGGCGCCGGGTTTGTTCCAGGAGATCTTCCACATCCTCCTGAGTGGTGCGCTCAATGTAGTTGATCTTTACTTCCTCCAGCAGATCCACCAGCAGATCCCGAATTTCTTCCAGGGCCCGCCGTTGTCCCAGTTCGGACATAAAGGACTGAGTGAAGTTTTGTGCCACCCGCCCTGACAGTTCCCGTCCCATCGGATCCTCGAGCGAACCAATCAATCCTGTATAAAGGGACCCGACCAGTTCACGGGCCAGACGTTCACTCACCTGAGTGGACCAATCTGCAAATCCAGGCATCCCTTCCAGGCGCTGTAGGGCTGGAACCTGTTTGAGCATCGAGTCCAGGTTGTAACGCAGGAGGGCCTCCAAATCTGGCTGAATGCTGGGAATCACCCGATAGGCCAGAATCTGGATCAAGATATTACTGATCGCTTCCACTTCATTGACATTATTCAGGTCAATATAGGTTTTGTTCTGACCAGGCCGGGGTAAGACGCGCCCCAGATCCCCCCGTTGCACCGAAGCCTGCAACTGATTCAACACCTGAATCACCACCACTTCCGCCAGATCTTCACCGACGGTGGCCACAATCCCTCGACTCACTTGCGACTGTACCCTGCCAATATCGAATAAGCGTGCATCCCCCAGGCGGGTAAAGACGGGAATAGCTCTGAGAAAACGCCAGAACGGCACAAAAAGAAAGAGATCAGACCAGCGCCAGAGCATGGCATCTCGCCAGGTTACACTCACATGCCGCCGACTGATGAAATAGGTGCGCAGCAAAAACTCCAGGAAAAAAAAAGCGACAAAGCCCGCATCCAGGAGCGGGAAATAATCCACGTACTCTCCGGTTTCACTGATGGGTCGTGCATAGTTGATCTCCAGCAAGGGCCGGATCTGGGAGCGGAAGAAGTCCAGGCCTGCTCCCTCCGGTGCCACAGTTAGATAGTCCACTGTCCAGAAACGCTCAAAAGACTCCTGGGCAGAGTTGAAGGGGTTGGGAATCAGGGCAAGCATGCGGTTCTCCATCTGCACCAGCCGCCCACTCTTATTGACACTGCGAAAGGGATCGGTGTCGAGAATGCGATGACTCTGGACCCGCAGATCAAATAAAATCTGACGGGCTGCTAGCGAATTGAGTCCTTCCGCCCGCATCACCTGCTGCAATTCATCCACCAGAGCCAGGTAGTTCTGTGTGGTGCTATTGGGCTGAATCGCCTTCACCGGATCGTAAAGTCGGGTCACCGGAGATCTGTCGGACTGGGTGGAGAGGATCGGGACCGACAGTGTGATCGTCTGGTTAAACCCAAAGGCCCGCAGCCAGTAAAGTTCTACCCGCCCCCTGCAGCCAAAAGTCTCTCCAGGGCACATAGCTCAGATCAAACAGAACTAACCCAAAATTGGCCAGGGCAATGAGGGCTGCCCCTCGTTCATAGAGGAGGGACCATCCTCGTTTGCTGCGGGAACGGGATCGAGAGGTCGGGGGCTGGGACATGCTCACACTCACTCATCAGCAGAAACCTGTTGGCTTTGGCCGGAAACCTGCTCCAGGGCAGCCACAGCAGCGGCGGATCCCGCCAGAATATCCCGCTCTTCTCCCCCCAGATAGACCCGACCAAAGCGGCCAAAGGGCTGCACTTCCAGAATATTGATATGGGCGGCTTTTTCGGCTTCATTGGCGGCCAGAGGTGCATAGCCTGCCGGTTGCATCTCCAGAATATAGAGGGTCTGCTTGGCCAACAGCATTTGCCCGCGGCGGAAGCGGTTAATCAACTGAGTCTGGTGCGGATCAATGTTGCGAATGATCTGGCTAGAGACAATCTCGGGTTTCATGCGCTCCTGCTCCTGCAATCCCAGGGCCTGGAGGATGGCTCGACCCGCAGCCTTGGTGTCTCCCTGATTATTGGAGTGAATCTCCAGCAACCCGTAGAGGCGCTCCACCACCTGTACCCCTGGACGAACCACCGTGGCTTTTAGGGCAACATCTGTGATGCGATTGATCTCAATTCCCGGCGAAACCTCTACCCAGAGGGAGGTATCCCCCGGCAAAGGCAGGAATCCAGTGGCAACCGTGCCCAGGTAGGCGGCGTACTGAGGCTGCAGACTATCCAGAAACACATAGGTACGCAACTCAATCCCCAAGACAGTCAAGCCTCATCGCAGGTGAGTGGGACGGGATCCGGCCCGATAGGGGTCACTATACCCTCTGATGACCCTTCAGCCGGAGAGCAGGCCACCACTGATCTTGCGAATTGCTTTGCCAGCCACATCGCTGTAACGCAGTTCCCCCGCCAGGATCCGACCCATCAGGCGGGTTGCCCCAGGCCGTTTCACTGCCACCCGATAGGCGATACCAGGAAAACGGTAAAAGCTGCCCGCCAGTCGCTTGGCCCACCGCATTTCCCCCCCCCATGACTCCTGCACCTGTTGTGAGTAACGGGCCAGGGCATCTGCCGATCCCCCCAGCGCTTCGCTGATGGCAGTAGCTGCCAGGGTTCCTGTAAGCAGGGAGGGACGAATCCCTTCAGCGGTAAACGGATCAATGACACAGGCGGCATCGCCCACCAGGAGGGCGTTCTGGGTATGCAGGGCCTGATCTTCATCCCAGAGACAAATGGGGTGGCCGTACTGCTTCACCGTACGCAGATCCACGCCAAAGGTCTGGGCATACTCCGTCGCCAGGGTACGCAGGTTTTGCTTTTCGCCGCCCCGAAAGGTGCCTGCCCCAATCGAATACCCATCCACCTTGGGAAAGTTCCAGATGTAGCCATTCGCCACCGTGCCAAAGTCAAAGTGAGCCATAGCGGTTTCAGGTTGATCCACAGGTGCCTCAGCCTCCAGAGCTGCCGCCAGTCGTCGCTGCCGCTCTTTGAACCCCAACCATTTGGCCATCGAGCCCTTGGCCCCATCCGCCGCGATCACATAGGTGGCCGCCAGAGTGGCTGCTGGGGTTTGTACCTGCCAGTGATCACTCCGCCATTCAATACCCTGCACCGGAGTGCTGTCCTGTACCTCGGCTCCCTGTTGCTGAGCCTGCTGAATCAGGTAATGGTCAAAAACGTCACGGCGAACCATCCACACCGGTTCGTTTAACTCCAGCTCGGCCACCACCGGATCCCCCATCTTCCAGGTGTAGCGGATCTGGTTTAGCTTCAGGGAAATGGCCGGAGAAAAGTCAAAATCAAACCACTCGGCCACCACTGGAGACACTCCGCCTCCACAGGGCTTATAGCGGGGTAAAGATTCTCGCTCTAAAACCAGAACCTGATGACCTTTGCAGGCCAAATGATAAGCTGCTGCTCCTCCAGCCGGGCCAGCCCCCACAATAATGCAGTCGTAGCGAGATGGATGCGCCATAACAGAGTCAGAAGAATGCCCGCAGGCCTGCCTCCCAAGCTTAGAGCTTTCGGGAATAGAATTCCACCACCAGCAGTTCATTCACAGGGGCACAGATCTGATCCCGTGGGGGTAAGTCTTTGACTCGGCCCTTGAGGGTGTCTTTGTCAAACTCCAGATAGTCCGGTAAGAACAGCCCAGGGTAATCTGCGTACGTTGACACCAGTTTGCGGGAATTGAGATTGCTGCGGACGGCGATCACATCGCCTACCTTACAGCCAAAACTGGGGATGGTAACCTTGCGACCATTGACAACAATATGGCCATGATTGACCACCTGGCGGGCTGCGGGAATCGTGGGAGCCATGCCCATACGAAAGACAATGCAGTCCAGTCGCATTTCCAGCAGTTGCAGCAGCGCCAGTCCAGTGGCCCCTTTGGCTCTCCGGGCTCGCTTCATGTACCGCAACATCTGCCGCTCCGAAACCCCGTAGTTGAAACGGACCTTTTGTTTTTCCTCAAGACGGATGGCAAATTCTGATTTTTTCTTGCGTTCCGCACCGTGCTGCCCTGGGGGATTACTATTTTTAGGGCGTTTGCGGGTGAGTCCGGGTAAATCCAGACCCCCAAAACGGCGAACGACTTTCAGGCGCGGGCCGGTGAAACGAGACATGCTGATCCTCTCCACGAACACAGAGGCTTGGGTTGCTAGAGTAAACAGTT